>NC_009669.1 GCF_000017405.1 Brucella anthropi ATCC 49188 | reverse complement strand
GATCGCCCAATCGGGGGTCGACAAGTCCAGGAGGCGCCCTGTGCTCTTGGCGTCTCCTTGTATCCATGTTGCTTGTAAGGAGGATATGGTTATGAGGACAAACCTCGATTTTTCTCCCCTTTTCCGGTCAAGCATCGGCTTCGACCGAATGTTGAACGCACTTGAAGCTGCAAGCCGTGTCGAATCGATCGACAACTGGCCGCCCTACGACATTATCAAGACCGGTGAGGACGACTACCGCATTGCCATGGCAGTGGCCGGCTTCACGCAGGACGAGCTGACGATTACCCAAGAGCAGAACATGCTCTTCGTCGCCGGGCAGAAGGCGAATGACGACAATCAGCAGTATCTGCATCGCGGGATCGCCGGCCGTTCATTCCAGCGCCGGTTCGAGCTTGCAGATCACGTCAAGGTCGTGGGTGCAGGGCTCGTCAATGGTCTGCTGACCGTCGATCTCAAGCGGGAAATCCCTGAAGAGATGAAGCCTCGCCAGATCGCGATTTCGACCGACGTGGCACTGCCGAAGGTCGAGACGAAGCAGATCGAAGCGGACAAGCAGGCCGCCTGATTTTTCAAACGACGTTGTCTGCAATCAGGGCGCCGGGCCATTGCCCGGCGTCACGGGCGGATATTGTCCAATCAACAGATGAGAAGGAGAAAAACCATGAGTGTTCGTGATCTGATCCCCTGGGGCCGCAATAATCGAGACCAGGTGCCGACTGTCCTGCGCGATGACGACCGCGATCCCTTCCTGTCGCTTCATCGCGAAGTGAACCGACTGTTCGATGATGTTTTCCGCGGCTTCGGCTCGGGCCTGACCACCTTCGGTGGCGGTTCTGCCTTCAGTACCGGCTGGCCGAGCGTTGAGGTCTCCGACACCGACAAGGAGATCAAGGTGACGGCCGAAGTGCCAGGCCTTGACGAAAAGGACATCGAAGTCCTGCTCAACGACGGCGTGCTGACGCTGAAGGGCGAGAAGCGCTCCGAGAACGAGGACAAGGATCGTCAGTTCTCTGAGCGATACTATGGCCGCTTCGAGCGCCGCATCCCGCTCGGCGTTGAGATCGCGGAAGACAAGGTCGACGCGCACTTCAAGAATGGCGTGCTGACCGTGATCCTGCCCAAGACCGAGAAGGCGCAGTCGCAGGTCAAGCGCATCGCCATCAAGAGCTGATCGGTTCAACCAACCCTGGCGGCCGGCCTACTGGCGGCCGCGAGTATCCTTCGCCTACCGGGAGGGATGAAAAATGGAGACTGCAAGAGACACAAAACCAAAAATAGAGACCCCAACTGCCGCTGTCCGCGCCTTAAATGACAACCGGCGCAACTTTTCCTTCGGACGCTCGCCATTTCCGGACGACGCGGTTGCGCGCATCTTCAAGCCGTCGCGTTCTGTGACCACCTCAGGGAATGCGCGAACAAAGGGCTGGCGGCTCGTTTTCGAGCGTCGCTCCGCGCCGTTTATCGAACCCTTGATGGGCTATACCGGCGGCAGTGACCCACTTGCGCAGGTGGAACTCGAATTCCCCACACTGCAATCCGCCATCCGCTATGCCAAGCGACAAGGGCTGACCTACGTCGTGCAACGGCCGGCAGACAAGGCTGTTGCATCGGCCAAGAAGAGGAATGGTCGCCAATCGGCTAGGCCCGCTCATGCCTTTGCTGATGCAACCTTGGAGCGGCTGGGTCTTGCTCGACTTCAGGAAAAGTACGGGCAGGCCATGGATAGCGCGGCAGACCGCGACGATGCGTCCGGCCCGGCCAGCTGGTTCGCCCCGATGGACGTCGTTCGCGATCCGGCGCTATCGCTCGACGCGAAGCGTTCGATCCTGATGAACTGGGCCTGGACGGAATATCTAGCGGATCAGGCGACCAACGAAGGCATGCCGGAGAACGACCGGCCGTCGCGCCTTTACGAGGTCGAGCAGGCGATGCTCGCGCTTGAGCGAGGCGTTGAAAACGGGCCAGTTCATACAATGAACGATCGGCATGCCGCATGAGGTGAGCCATGGACCCGCATGTCATCTTTGATTGTGAGAAGGCTCTTCCGAACCGGTTCGTGCTGGTGCTGGCTGCGGCAGCGCGCACGCGTGCGCTCAACCGTGGGGCCGAACCGAGACTTGCTTTGGGAGACCGGAATGCGGGGGATCTCGCATTGCAGGAGATCGCAGCAGGAGCATTCTCGGAGGAAGAACTGGCGCCGTTCCTGCTCCCCCATCGGGCCGAAGCGCGTCTTCTGCCGGCCCCATCCACGATATCCGAGCTTTGCGGCGACGGCCGTTCGAAGGCTGCCGCCGCACCGGCCGCCTCGCCGACCGAGGCGGTCCATTGATGATGCAACCAACCGATGAGGAGAAATAAACGATGCTAAAGTCCCTGAATTCGAATTACCGGACGGTTTTTGATATCGTCAATATCGTTGCCGGTCTTGGCCTTCTGATCTCGCCCTGGGGTGTTGTCACGTTAAGTTTCTCTGGCCGGAAAGACCAGGGGCTCGTAGATATTCATGCGAAACAGGCCGCAATTTTCCATGCATCGAAAGCTTCGAGGCGATGGTAGCGAATTGTGTGTGCGGCTCGGCGACGAGATGGAACAGAGAAACAATTGCGGGTCGCTGAGTGCATGGAGACGAACCGTTGCAACGCTCCAGGTGACCGATGACCTTGCATGGTTCGCTCCCGTTTCCTAAACGGCAGATGGCTATTTTCAGCCCGATTATTGAGGCCCTTGTGCGACCAATGGCCAAGGCCGGGTGCCACTTCTGCCTTTGCTGCACCGTAGGAGCGGAGCTTATCGGTGATGATCCGTTTGGGAGCAAAGCCATAGCGCTTCATTAACGCCACGAGCAGTCGCTTTGCCGCCCTTTTATCACGCCGCTTCTGCAAGATTTCTTCGAGAACGGAGCCATGTTGATCAACCGCACGCCAAAGCCAGAATTTTTCTCCAGCGCATTTGACGACCACTTCGTCCAAATACCAAATATCGCCGGGGCGCGCCTGACGCCGCCGCAAGTTGCGTGTGATCTGGGGGCCGAACTTGGCGATCCAACGACGAACTGTCTCGTATGATACGTCGATTCTACGCTCAAGCAGCATTTCCTCAACTTCACGCAGACTAAGGTTGAACCGCAGATAAAGCCACACCGCATGAGCAATAATCTGTGGCGGAAAACGGTGACGCTTGAAGATGATATCTGATGTCTGCATCGCCAAAATTTACGCCCAAACCGTCAGGCAGGCAACTGTAGCCCAGTTAACGTGACAACACCCTTCGTGGCCTGCACGTCGGCGGGTGATGTCTCCCGCCAAAGCTGCCCGGACAAGTTCGATCGCCTGCTCATCGACGTGCTTCCAACCAAGCGCCACGCGAGCGCTGCCTAGACCAGCTTGGCGTCCTTCAGTAGCTCTTCGAGATAGGTGCCCTCAATCTTCTTCATGGCCACCTTGCCGAGCAGGCGAGCCACAAACGGTAGCTGGATCTCGTCGAGCTTTTTCCGATCGTTGAGGTAATACAGCGCGCTCATCAATACGCGCACGTCAAACGACGAGGCGAAGACCTCCGGCACGCCGCGATCCACATTGAACAGCGTGTAGACGGCTTCCATGGCCGTGCGCACCGAATATTCGGTGGTGAACACGGTATCCTTCTCGGTTTCAGCGAAATTACCGATGAAGGCCAGATTCTTCGAACCGTCCGGCACAACAAGCGGACGGTCGCCCATCGCTCGCGGCATGAAATAGGACGTGATGTAGGGCATGTTGCAGGGGACCGTGCTCGCCGACCGGCGTGCCAGCGCGGGAATGTCCTCGACCGGAACGCCCATGTGAAAAAGCCACTCCTCGCACAACTCGGCGCCCGCACACTCGCGGATCTTCTTCTTCACGTAGTTACCGGGCTTGTCGGAGAACAGGCCATAGAGCCAGACCACGAGCTTCTGGCTTTCGTCCTGCGCCTTGAAGTGAGGCTGACGGCTCATCGTATAGCCGTACAGCCAGTTCGAGTCCTTGAAGTTGCAGGGGCCGCCGGTGACGATGCGACCATCGCGGGGATCGCGGCCGGTCATCTTCTCAATCCAGGGAACGATCTTATCGTCCAGCAGTGTGACGGTCGCCGAGATCGTCCAGTTCGCGTCCGGGATGTCCTCGCAGAACTTCTCCGGTCGGCCGAAGGCGGGATGCTGCGCCGCGAGATTCTTCCAGAGCGTCCAAGCGCCGCCATGGCCGGTTTCGATCGGCGCAGGATGGTCGTTGTCGCCGAATGTGGACGACTCGGTGATCGAACCGTTGGTGACGAACACCACGTCGTTCTCCGTGAGCTCGATCGTCTTCGGCTCGCCTCCCACCGTCATGACGAGCCGCCGGGCCAGCTTGTTGCCTCCCGCCGTTTCGACCTCGATGTTCTCGACCTGGGTGTCGTACTGGAAGCGGACACCTTTGCCTTCCAGCCACGCGACGAGCGGCATGATGAGCGACTCATACTGGTTGTATCGGGTGAAGCGCAGCGAGGAGAGATCGGCGAGCGTCGCGATGTGGTGGACGAAGCGCAGTATGTAGCGGCGCATCTCCATGGCGCTCGCCCATGGCTCGAACGCGAACATCGTGGCCCAGTAGAGCCAGAAGTTGGAGGCGAAGAACTCCTCGCCGAAGCATTCGTCGATGCGCTTGTCGTCGAGCGCGCTCTCGGGCGTCAGGGCGAGCTTGAGCATCTCCTCGACGGCCTTCGGCGTCAGCGTCAGGTCGGCCATGTGCGGAATTGGATCTCCTCGGCCCTCGGTCGCGCGGCAGGGATTTCGGCTCGGATCCTTCTTGTGAAGCCAGTACATTTCATCGAGGACGGAGGCGTCCGGCGTGTCGAGCGAAGGAATGGAGCGGAACAGATCCCAGAGCGTTTCGAAATGTGCTTCCATCTCGCGACCGCCGCGGACGATGAAACCCTTATGTTCGTCGAGTATGCCGTCCATGCTGCCGCCCGGCAGAGCAAGCTCCTCGAAGATGATGATATTCTCGCCGGATAATTGCGCATCGCGTATCAGAAACGCCGCGCCGGCCAGCGACGCGAGCCCCGCTCCGACAAAGTAAGCCGTTTTTCCATCGACGCCTTCCGGCTTAGGCGGGCGGGCATACGCCTCGAAATTACCGTTGCTGCGATACATGGGTGATACCTCTATGGACCTGGGCGCGAGCGCCGGGAATTATCTGAATGCGAGTTGCCGGCAGAGGTTCTTCCGGCCGTTGATCAACGGATCGACGCCTCTTCCTTCAACGACGGATCATCATACTCGATGTCTTCGGGAGGGCAAGCCATCGCATACAGCACATTGGCGTCCAGGAGCGCAGTATAGTTGCTCATGGACGTTAATAGTCCATGTCCTGTTCCTGGGCCTCACCGACGAGTTGATCCAGAATGGCTTCCCGCTCGCGATCGTCCCGGGCCTTGTAGGCCACGACATCTTCCATGCGGATGCGGCGGTGCTTCCCAACCTTCCGATGCGGAATGATGCCATCGTCAAGCAGCTTGATGAGATAGGGCCGAGAAACATTGAGCGCGCTGGCCGCTTCGACGGTGGTCAGCTCAGCGTTCTCTGGAATGATGGTGACGCCTCGTCCTGCGGCCATGGCCTCCAGAATGTCCATAAGCAGCGCGGCTGCGCCGGCCGGCAATTCGATCGGGTTCCTGTTCGGCATCGGTCACCCTTAGCGTCAGGGGCCTCTTCTGGCGCGCATAGCGAGAAAGAAGCTGGCCGGAGACGCGCGCAATCGCAGCGTCCTGCGCGGAAGGCGGGAGTTGTCGATGTGCGCGAATGGTCGTGGGCTTATCTCCGTTCTCGCCCTTGTCCGTCGTCGAATGATTTGAGACTATTTGTGCTTTTGAAGATTGGAGTTTCCGGCTCGGTTTAGGGGTTGATTCAAGCCGCTTTGGCCTGGTGGTTCAAGCGGCGTTTTTTGATCGTGTCTCGTTTGATCCTTTCGCGTTCGAGCAGGATGGTCTGTCCGCGTCCAAAG
The DNA here is from genome assembly GCF_000017405.1 of Brucella anthropi ATCC 49188. Lineage (NCBI taxonomy): Bacteria > Pseudomonadati > Pseudomonadota > Alphaproteobacteria > Hyphomicrobiales > Brucellaceae > Brucella > Brucella anthropi. The sequence goes on along the minus strand of NC_009669.1, from coordinate 164,349 downwards.
TAGACGTCGGCGGGAGTGAGATTGTCGAGGCTCTCATGGTAACGGCGATGATTGTAATGCTCGACGAAGGCCGCGATCTGGGCTTCAAGGTCCTCCTTGAAGAAGTAGTTTTCAAGCAGGATGCGGTTCTTCAGCGTCTGGTGCCAGCGTTCGATTTTCCCTTGCGTCTGCGGGTGGCCGGGAGCGCCGTGAACCTGGTCGATCTTGTGTTTCTCCAGCCATTCGCCGAGATCAGATGCGACGTAACACGAACCGTAGCACCTACGGAAGGAAGAGTTGGAGCCACCTCAAACGGTGCGCGCAGCTTTTTTGCTGCAAGCGCGCACCGTTTGAGGTGGCCATGGCCAGTCGAAGTAGCTCTAGAATGTGAGTGTTCACAACTCATTCCGGAGAGACCGACCATGACCAGTCAGAATTCTATACCTGCCGATGCCGTGTTGGTAGCCATCGACATCGCCAAGGTTCGCAATGAAGTGTTGATCGAAGCACCCGGCCATAAACGCCGCCGTCGGTTGTCTGTTCTCAATACGCGTGCAGAACATGACCATCTGATCGCGATTTTGCAATCATATGACCGACCGGTGGTCTGCGCCTTTGAGGCAACGGGTAACTATCATCGTCCGATTGCCTGGCGGTTGGTGGAAGCCGGCTTCGAAACGCGGTTAGTGTCGTCGCTAGCGCTTGCCCGCACGCGAGAAGCCTTGCACAACAGTTGGGACAAAAACGATCCCAAGGATGCCCAGGTGATCCTGCACATGTTGAGGATCCACTCGACTCAGGTCTACCATGATCCCTTGCGTGCTGGCATCAACGACGTTCAAGAATTGTCGAAGACACACGAAGCCATTGCTAACGCCAAGACCGAGATCCAACATCGCATCCTGACGCATTACCTGCCGCTGTATTTTCCAGAGATCGAGCGTTTCCGGGGTAACAGTCGGAGCGACTGGTTCTTCGCGTTCCTCGACGCCTTCCCCACACCATCGAGCATCACGACACTGACGAAGGAGAAGTTCGTCGAAGCGGCATGGGATGTTGTCGGCAGGAAAGTGAGCAAGTCACAGATTTTAATGGATATTTATGAGACTGCCCGCACCTCGATTGGCTTGCCATTGCCGCTGGATGCGCCTGCAATTCGCATGTTTCGGATGGTTGTCGCCGAAGCCCGCAGCCTGATCCGCCAACGCAACGAGATCGAAGCACAGGCCGATGATTTGCTGCGAAACAGCCGTGATTATCAGATCCTGCGGCAGATTCCTGGGATCGGTCCGATCAACGCGCTAACGATAATTGCGGAGGCTGGGGACCTGCGCCGCTTTCATCATCACCGTCAGTTTCTCAAATTCTGCGGGCTGGACCTGTCGACACAGCAATCGGGCCAGTATCGCGGCCAGACCCGACTTTCCAAATTCGGCAACGCGCGGCTGCGACGAACCCTGTGGATTGCTGGGCAAGTTGCCATCCGCCAGCGTGAGAACGGCTTCCGACATAAATTCGAACGCTACATCGCGAGAGATCGTGACAATCCTGATCTGCGCCGCAAGGCAATGACCGCTATTACCGCCAAGATGGCGCGTGTCGTACACGCCGTCGTCAAAAGCGGTTCAGACTACCGGCCCTTCGTTGAAGGACGGGTACCAGGTGGAAGAACCTCTGTCAGTTAGAGCCGTGAGGGCATCCTTCGGATGATCCTGTAGACAATGCTTGGGTCTTCCACCTGGATCAGAAGCTCGTGTTAAGGACGGTGAGGGCCAAAAGGATGGACCCTGTGTTTGCTATGGACGAGACCTTTTCCCATGCCAGTGGAAGCCGCCTGGTTCGACGATGTGACTTGACGAGCGTCATGCAGCGTGAGCATGCTGACGAGCAGAGAAACTTTGTCTGCCAAGCCCATTTTCTTCCGCACTTAGGACGTTGTCCGACAGCAGACGCGGCCGGTGCTCAACCTTGACCTTGTCACAGCCTGAGGCGGCCAATGCAAGATCGAGTGTATCGGTGACGTCATCCACCTTCATGCTGGTGCACAGCTTCCAGGCGATGATGTAACGGGAATAATCGTCGAGGATGGTCGATAGGTAAAACCATCCCCTGCCGATGACCGTCAGTGGAGTAAGAAGCGCAGATGCGCTTCTCCTCCCCGAACCGTACGTGCGCCTTTCAGCGCATACGGCTCTCTATTCAAGCTTGGCCCATGGCCATAGCAATGTCATGGTAGTGCGACGTGACGGTGCTGCGGTCTTCAAGCCGGGAGATGTATGGGTTTCCCTCCGGATTGCGCCACCGGAATTGCGCCTTGGGGCTTGAGACAAGCCGTTGCAGCGCTTTCCCGACGGGATCACCGCGTTCATTCCGACCAAACACGAGCCAGGTTTTCGCCTTGCCCGGTTCGGGGGCCCTGAACCATTTCCGCATCAAGGGTTTGATGCGGGATCGGTATTTGTGCCCCAGCCAATGCGCCATTTTCCAGAACACGACATGGTCGATGCGCCGGAAGACGTACGCCGTGAAGTCGGCGAACTTGTAGAACGCCGCCCATCCCACCAATTGGCGGTTCAGGCCAGCGATCATGTCGACCGTACTGACACTATGATTGCCGGAAAGGGTTTCGGTAAGTCTGTGAACAAACCCCTTGGCCTTTTCCTTGGGTATTGTCGTTACGATGGACATCCGTCCATGCGCCCCTCGCTTGCGGATGATCCGGTGCCCCAGAAAGACGAAGCCGTCGTTGACGTGGGTGACATGGGTCTTCTCCATGTTCAGCGTCAACTTCAACTCACCTTCTAGAAACGCCCGGCATTCCTCGCGGATTTCCTCTGCCTGAACCTTGGTTCCTTTTACGATCACGACGAAGTCGTCAGCGTATCGGCAATAGGCAACAGCCGGTTTCCATTGCCGGTTCTCGCGAACCGTGATGGGGCGGCCTTGCTTGATGCCGAAGTTCCATGCCCATCGGTCCTTGCGGGCCTTCTTGTTCAGGTATTTCGCCTCCAGCCACATATCAAACTCGTGGAGCATGATGTTGGACAGGAGCGGTGACAGAACGCCACCTTGCGGAACGCCCTCGCTTGAGGCTGTGAACAAGCCACGGTCGATGTGGCCTGCCTTCAGGAATCGATAGAGAAGATCGACGAACCGTCCGTCCTGCACCCGTCGCCGCACACATTTCAGAAGCAGCCTGTGATGGACCGTGTCAAAGTAGCTGGCGAGATCACCTTCGATGATCCAGCGGCCCTTCGTTCCACCTCCATCCTGTAGCTGTATCCTCACGGTGCGGACGGCGTGATGCACGCTGCGTTCCGGCCGGAAGCCATAGGATAGACGATGGAAATCGCTCTCCCAGATTGGCTCCATGGCCATCAGCATGGCGCGTTGGACAATGCGATCCGTCAGGGTCGGAATACCCAGTGGTCGTAGCTTGCCGTTCGATTTCGGGATATAGATGCGCTTGACCGGCTGAGGGCGATAACTCTCCTCCAGCAGGCTTGCCCGCAGGTCGTCCGGATGCTGATCCAGTCTGACCTGCAGTCTTTGCTTATCCATTCCGTCGATGCCCGGCGTTCGTGCGCCATTTGACGCAAGAACAATCCGGGCGGCCTCGGCAAGCCATTCCCGATTGGCAATCAGCCGAAGAAGCCGATCAAACCTCCGGTTTGGATCGTTTTCGGCCCATGTTGCGAGCTTGTGCTGCATTTCGCTGATTATCAAAGGTCTTCACCTCGCTTGGTCAGATAGTTTGCACTTCAAGCAGTTTGAACTGTTCCCCTTCGCCATGTGGCAGGCTTTCCCTGCCGCGGACTACTACGAGAACTCCGCCAACACGATGGACATCAGGGTCAACTCCCTTGCGACGCAATACTTTGTTGTCATTCCATCATGCCTTCCCTCGTTCATATGCTGGACGTCAGCGTATTGGTGAGGCTGCCGGTCGCAGTCTTTTTCCTTGCTTTCCGCAAGTCGATGCCGATGTCATGGTCTGGCTGCATTCTCCCCATGACCCACCGCGAGCATCCTTACATCTGCGCTCGCGTTCGGATGCACGCCGACATACCTGTCCGGCGACATCATCAGCATTCCGCCTGTTAAGCCGTGTAGGCGAGGCGACCTTCCAGCCCTCAGATGCGAGTTAACCGGTTCGTGTTCCTCAACCTTCCAATACTTCAGCCTCGGGAACCATCTTGGCGTAACGGCTTCGCCTCAATCCCCTTTACCTGCGGGCTACGTCACCCTGCCAGTTGACAGCAGGTCACCGCCGCTTGGGCTCATGTCCCCTCGCAGCAAGGGACAGGCAAATCTTCACATCCTCCTTTCTCTTTGCATTCCAGTCATATGCCTCCCCGATTGGGGCGAGGCGCACGATAGGTGAAGTCGGTTTGCCACATCTCGTTCGCGCGCGTGGTCTTGTCCTTGAACTCGTTGTTGGCCTTGATGAGGATATAGGCTGGCGAGGTGATCAGATCGTGGGCCTTGAGCAGGCGATAGACCGAAGCCTCTGATACAAAATAGCTTTCCGTGTCGGTGAACTTCACCGCCAGTTCACGCGGCGACAGATCGGCGTGGTCCAGCGCCATTTCGATAATGCGATCCCGGATATCGTCAGGGATGCGGTTCCACACCCGTGATGGCGCGGGCGTCCGGTCTTTCAGTCCTTCGACGCCATGGGTCAGAAACCGGTCATACCAGCGATAGAATGTCGGCCTTGGAATGCCAAGCCGGTCGAGGGTTTGTCTGGCCGACAGGTGCGATTGCTCGACCAACCGAATGATCTCAAGCTTCTCGGTGGCGGGATATCTCATTCGTCGTCGCCCCCATCCCCGATCATGCTTTTTTTAAGCAGGCGGTTTTCCAGAGTGACGTCGGCCAGCGCCTCCTTCAGGTCACGGCTTTCACGACGCAGCGCTTTTACTTCGTCGCTGGTGGCAGAACGGGCGGTGTCGCCTGCAAGGCGCTTCTTGCCTGCCTCGAGGAATTCTTTCGACCAGCTATAATAAAGGCTCTCGGCGATCCCCTCACGGCGGCAGATCGCAGCGATGCTGTCTTCCCCGCGCAGACCTTCCAAAACAATACGGATTTTATCCTCTGCCGAATAATGTTTACGCGTGGCACGACGGATATCTTTGATCGTCTTCTCCGCAGAAGACGTTTGGGGAACGGCTTTCTGTCTCATCTTTGCGTCCTTTGATAAAGCTATGATGAGCCGAAAATCCTCTCTTCTTAATTAAACCAGTTTTGTCTCAAAGACGCTGATGTCGGACACAGGAAATTGCAGAACGTATTGTCGACGTTCTGCACCCAGAAGACTTTATCGCTCGATCCGGGGGCGAGGAATTTGTCGTGATATTCGGTGAAAAAGGTAGCATGTCACCCGAAATCTCTGCCGAAAGAGTTCGTCAAGCCGTTGCCAGTAAGACTTTTCAGATTGGCACTACTACAATTCCGGTAACGGTTTCTATTGGCGTGGTTGTGTGTCGTGCAAATGCTACCTTTTCCGAAACCCTCAGCAGGGCTGATAAAGCTCTATACGCTGCTAAGAATAAAGGGCGCAATCAGGTCGTTTTCGCCGCTTAGTTGTCACGTGTTAGATCGGTTCAATCGCCGTCTCGTCACCAGGCCAGCGGTTTGAATTGATTTGGCGGTCTACGCGATACGTTTGCAGATCGCCATCCGTATGCTGTCTCATGAGGTCTTTGGCATAGCAGTACCATCTGTTAGTCCTTGGCCCGATGGCATGATGACTGTCTGATTGTTATCACCATTTCCGCTACCTAGCTTTGCAGACCGTTTCCCAGCACAATTATAAGTATTATTTGCATAATCACAAGCTGAAATGGCTGAACTTTTAAACAACGGCAGTACAATAGCTCCAGCCAGGTAGCGAAGCGGAATTGGTTTCACAGTCACCTCCTCATGCAGTATTGTATTTTTATCCGACGATCGTCGAATGCACGATAAGTAATTTCCATTAAAGCGAGCTAAACGTCAAAACTGGACGACTGTGTTCTTTGTGCAACAATTAATGTTCTAATTGGGCGTTCAAAGGACATCATTCTCAATCTCCACGTCAAAAGGCGCATGGCGAAGCCGGAATGGTCGTCAGCGTCCTTTCGTGCGTCTAACGTCGACCATAACGTCCTTCGATGCAATTCTTGAACCCGGTACGACCCGGATAACTGTAGTGATGAGAAAGAGGATAGTTTCGCAACAACTTCAATCTTTTCCAGTCCAGTAGCATATCCGGATTTCGCGTACGCTTGGTAAATATCCAGCCGGCAAAAGCCGGTGGTCACCGGGAATGTGCATAGTAAACATATTGGCGACCAACATCAGGTTCTCTTCCTCTTATGCTCCGCGGATGCTTTATTGTTCATTGAAGCTTTCGACTCGCCTCCGTGAAAGGATGTCCTTTGCAGTTTCTTCGTCCACAAGCCATTTTTACCCTTCGATCCATGCTTGTAACGATTGCGATAGTCGGCCTGTTAACGGGAACGCTCGCTTGGTTTTCCGCATTTGGCATCTGGGGTGATCGTATTTGGTTCGCGGCGACCGTTCCGGTACTGGTAGCGCTTGCCATTGACATCGTATCGAGCTTGCAAAAAGGCGAAGTTGGACTCGATCTGGTAGCAGCTCTGTCGATGGCCGCGGCACTGGCCTTTGGCGAGCCGCTGGCTGGCAATGTTGTAGCGTTGATGTATTCCGGGGGGCAGCTTCTGGAGAGCTACGCAGAGGGGCGCGCGCGTCGGGAGATGACAGCGCTGTTGGGCCGTGTCGCCCACACGGCGATGCGCTATGCTGGTGAAAAACTGGAAGAGGTTCCAGTCGATGATATCCAGCCGGATGAACGGGTTCTCATTCGCCACGGAGAGGTGGTTCCGGTAGACGGTATGCTCGCCTCACGAGCGGCCATTCTCGACCAATCAAGCCTGACCGGCGAAAGCAGGTCTGTAGAAAAGGCCGAGCAGGACGAAATCCTGAGCGGCTCAACCAATCTTGGCGACGCCTTTGATCTCGTCGCAACCAGACCGGCTGCTGAGAGTACCTATGCCAATATCGTGCGGTTAGTCAGTCAGGCGCAGGAAAGCAAAGCGCCAAGCGTACGCATCGCAGACCGCTTTGCGGTTTGGTTCCTGCTCCTCACTCTGTTGATCGCGGGGCTCGCATGGTGGCTGTCTGGCGATCGCATCAGAGCACTTGCAGTCCTCGTTGTTGCGACACCCTGCCCGCTCATACTGGCACTACCGGTTGCCATTATTTCTGGCATGTCCCGCTCTGCAAAACTCGGCGTATTGATCAAAAGTGGTGGCGCATTGGAAGCGCTGGCCAAGATCAAGACAGCCGTTCTGGATAAGACCGGCACCCTGACGTTTGGCCAAGCGCATGTGATCGATCTGAGAGTGACGAATGGCTGGGAAGCACAAGACATGCTTCGCCTCGCAGCGTCGCTCGATCAGGCGTCGGGTCACGTCATTGCCAAAGCTCTCGTCGACGACGCTCTTGGGCGTGGTCTTGTACTGTCCGTCCCCAGCAATGTGAGCGAGACCGCCGGAACGGGCGTGTCTGGTCTGGTCGACGGGCAACATGTAACAATTGGCGGAAGCCGATACGTTCGGAGCAATATCAAGCATGGCGATCCCTACGATTTACGCCAGGGTGTACCCGCTGAATCGGCGGTGGTAGCTGTCGCTGTTAACAACGAACTGGCAGGAGTAATCGTGCTTGCCGACCAGATCAGGCCGGATGCAGCACTCATGCTGGAAACCTTCCATGCCGTCGGCATTGACCGCATCGTGCTTGCCTCTGGTGATCGATCTGATGTTGTTGATGCCGTCGCACAAAAGCTTGGAATTGATGAGGCGCATGGTGATTTAAACCCGGAACAAAAAGTCGACATTGTACGCAAGGAAGCTTCGAAAGCCCCAACCATGATGGTTGGCGACGGTGTCAATGACGCGCCAGCACTGGCGACGGCGACAGTAGGTGTGGCGATGGGCGCACGAGGCGCCGCTGCATCTTCAGAAAGTGCCAATGTGGTGCTACTCGTCGACAAGCTCGACAATCTGATTAAGGCCATCCAATCTGCACACCGTACCAGGCGAATTGCGCTGCAAAGCGTGCTGATCGGTCTCGGACTATCGATACTTGCCATGATCATCGCAGCTTTTGGACTTCTGCCACCCGTAGCAGGCGCGTTCACCCAGGAAGTGATCGACATCGCAGTGATCCTGAATGCCCTACGTGCATTGCGGTAGGATTGAGACGCCAACAAAGACCAAGCCTCGATGTCGATCTGTGTAAATACGGCGTCGCGGCAATCGATATCGTCGGTGAAGCTTCCGACCCAGAAGCGCACATGATAACGAATCCCGTCCGATTCATAGGCTGCCACGCGCACATCGGGTCGAGGTGTTTCCGCTATGATATTACTGTCAGCCGCGGCTTGAGTTAGAAGCAACTTGGCATCTGCAACCGATATTTCATGATTGAGAAGTACCTGAACATGGGCCCGATAGTGCTGCCTTGGGGCGCTGTAGTTTGTCAGTTTCTGGCGCGCGATCTGACTGTTGGGTAGGATGACATAGGTGCTGTCACGCGTTGAAAGGCTTGTTGTGCGCCAGCCTATTTCCATCACACGCCCGCGCGTCACATCGTCGATGGAGATCCAGTCGTGAGCGCGACGAACATCCCACCTTTTCTTTTGTGAATGATGCCGCGAGATAAGCTCCTTCATTGATAGGAGCGGACCGGGATGATTGGAGATCGCGCTGATGCCATGCTTGAAGACATGGATGAAACCAGGCATGAGGGAAAGTATCGTCGGATCGAGGTGATTACCGGCCGGCGGCAGCGGCGGAATTGGACTGACGAGGAGAAGGCGCGGATCCTTGCGGAAAGCGCGGAACCTGATGTTAACATCTCGGCCGTTGCCCGGCGCTGGGGCGTCAATCGCGGCTTGCTGAACGTCTGGCGCCGGGACGCTGGGCTGACCTCTCAACGATCTGCGAGGTCCAGTGCGCAGCAGGCGATGTTCGTGCCGGTGACGGTAGTTGGCGATCGAACGCCGGCTCCAGGCGCGCCGTCAGATGTCGCCCACTTTGCCGCGGGTCGAATTGAGATCGAGATTGCTGGCGCGCGCATGACGGTTATCGGCCCGGTAGCACCTGAACTGGCGCAAGCGATGGTGGCGGCCTTGCGAGGTCGCCGGTGATCGGAGTTTCGCCGAGTGGCGTGAAGATCATGGTGGCTACGCAACCGGTCGACTTCCGGCGCGGGTGTTGTCACGTTAACTGGGCTACAGTTGCCTGCCTGACGGTTTGGGCGTAAATTTTGGCGATGCAGACATCAGATATCATCTTCAAGCGTCACCGTTTTCCGCCACAGATTATTGCTCATGCGGTGTGGCTTTATCTGCGGTTCAACCTTAGTCTGCGTGAAGTTGAGGAAATGCTGCTTGAGCGTAGAATCGACGTATCATACGAGACAGTTCGTCGTTGGATCGCCAAGTTCGGCCCCCAGATCACACGCAACTTGCGGCGGCGTCAGGCGCGCCCCGGCGATGTTTGGTATTTGGACGAAGTGGTCGTCAAATGCGCTGGAGAAAAATTCTGGCTTTGGCGTGCGGTGGATCAACATGGCTCCGTTCTCGAAGAAATCTTGCAGAAGCGGCGTGATAAAAGGGCGGCAAAGCGATTGCTTGTGGCGTTAATGAAGCGCTATGGCTTTGCTCCCAAACGGATCATCACCGATAAGCTCCGCTCCTACGGTGCAGCAAAGGCAGAAGTGGCACCCGGCCTTGACCATTGGTCGCACAAGGGCCTCAATAATCGGGCCGAAAATAGCCATCTGCCGTTTAGGAAACGGGAGCGAACCATGCAAGGTCATCGGTCACCTGGAGCGTTGCAACGGTTCGTCTCCATGCACTCAGCGACCCGCAATTGTTTCTCTGTTCCATCTCGTCGCCGAGCCGCACACACAATTCGCTACCATCGCCTCGAAGCTTTCGATGCATGGAAAATTGCGGCCTGTTTCGCATGAATATCTACGAGCCCCTGGTCTTTCCGGCCAGAGAAACTTAACGTGACAACACCGCTAGCGCCCCATGTGGTGCAGGCTCATTGCGCCAGCCGACCGTCGATCGATCAAGTCTTTATCTGGAACCGCAACGTCGACAGGGCGGAAAAACTTGCCAGCCGAATTGACATTGCTGGCGTCAACATCGTTGCCGTGGAGGATCTCGATAACACAGTCTCGAAGGCGGACGTGATATCGTGTGTCACCATGTCGACCAGTCCGCTGGTTAAGGGAAAACTCCTCAAAGAGGGCGCTCATGTTGATCTGATCGGTGCCTATATGCCAGACATGCGTGAAGCCGATGATGACGTGTTCCGTCGTGCCGGACGGGTATTTGTCGATACGCGCCATTGCTGTGATGATTCGGGTGAACTCGGAATTCCGCTCGCTACAGGACTTATCAACCATGAGCAAATCGAAGCTGATCTGATTGAGCTATGTCAGGGAAAACATCCAGGCCGCAGCGACGACCGCCAGATCACCGTCTACAAAAATGTTGGCGGCGGGCATCTCGATCTGTTTACCGCGCAATACCTGTACAGCACTCTGTAAGAGGGATGCCACGTTCAACAAGCACGGTATTGAACACCGGACGGCTGCGAAGACCGGTTGTTGAATGGCAATCAGGTGGGGGTGTCTGGGGAAAACGCCTGCTTCTCTAAATTTCGATTAGTCCAAATTATCTGTTTCCATTCCGGTCATTTAACGCTTTTCCTTAGCTTTATATCCAATCAAAGTGACGGCATTTTTGGCCTGATTGGGATCACTTGAAACATGATATCGACGGGGGTCACGTTCTTTAGATCGATTTAGCTTTGGAATTGAGGCTGATTTGAATGTTCGTGCGTTAAATTCTAATCAGGTCTCGATTTCACAGCTGGGAGATATCATAGGTGGTTGCGAAGGGCCGTCAGGAAATCCTGAACCGAAGCGCGCAACGGTTCGTTTCGCCGATGAAAGGCGACGATAGAGACCTCCGGCATATCGTTGATCGGCAGTGAAACCAGTCCCTGCATGGCGTAATCCTGCGCAGTCATCGCATCCACGACGCCGACTCCACCGCATGCACGAACCAGACTGCAAACAGTTCCGCAAAACGGCACAACGCATACAGGATCATAGTTTAGTCCTTGAGCGGCAAAGGCTGTGCGAATGGTGCCGCCCATGGGCGACCAGTCTGCATTGTAACAAACCAGCGGGTGTTTGGCGATAATCGCGCAGGTAAGTGACTTCAATCTAGCCAGTGGATGATCCGATTGAATGACTGCAACCAAAGGGGTCTGTCCGACAATATAGGAGTGAAATTCGGCCTTTGGCGGTAAAGCCATTTGTAAACCGATGTCAGCCTCCTCTTTGCGCAGGTCCTCTTCGGGTGTGTGAACCTTCAAAAGTAGGCGCTGTCTCCAGTCACGGTAACCTGCATTAAGAAGCACCGGTCCGATAAAACTTTCAACGAGTGCTGGCGTTGCAGAAATCGCCACTGGGCGGGACGCGCGATGACGCAAGGTGGATAATTCAGAGCGCACAAGGGTGTGCGTCGTGAAAATTGGCATCGAGAGCGCAAAAAGCTCATTTGCCTCGCGTGTCGGTTCAAGACGATTGCCGGTACGATGAAAAAGCGAGAAGCCGAGCCTGCTCTCCAGGCGCTTCAATTGTCCGCTCACACTGGGTTGAGATATTCCCAGCAAGCGCGCGGTTTCAATTGTCGTTCCAACGCGCATGAGCGTCCCGAACAGTTCCAGTTCACGCAAATCCATTATCAGCCTATTAATAAGAGATAGCAGATTTATTATTATCCATACGGGTGGTTGTTGTCTAATTTCTTTGTTGAAGAAGCGGTGGCTATAAAAAATAAGGGGATGCCGCTTCAATCACAGCAAATGGTGTAGGAGCACTTTCATGCTTTCCAGGCTCGGCCTAAAAGGCCTTTTTCTCGCCTCTGTCTTTTCGCTTTCCGCTCTCACGGCGCAAGCTGATCCACTGCGTGTCGCTATCGGTTTTGATCCCATCACACTTGATCCGATTGCAACCAGTGACAATGGTTCGATCTGGACCCAGCTGCTCATTTTCGACACGCTCGTTCGCCCGGACAAAACCGGCGAAAAGCTTGAGCCGGGCCTTGCAGAAAGCTGGACCGTTTCTCCGGATGGGCTGACGCTGAAGTTCAAGTTGCGGGATGCCAAGTTTTCTGACGGCACGCCGGTGACGGCCGAAGACGTGAAATTCTCTATTGAACGTGCTGCTTCCAAGGAATCCGGATGGGGTCGGTTCTATCGTCCGATCACAGGCTTTGAGATCGTCAGTCCGCATGAAATCACGATGAAGCTCGCCGAACCTTTTACGCCGGCCTTCAACAATCTGGGGCTTTTTGCCGCTGCGATTCTACCCAAGGCGCAGGTGGAAGCCAAGGGAGCGGCGTTCTTTGATGCGCCCGTTGGATCAGGTCCTTTCATGCTGAAGTCCTGGGTGCGGGGCTCGAAGGTGGAGCTGGCTAAGAATCCGCATTACTGGCAGCAGGGCAAGCCTTTCGTTGACGAGGCGCGTCTCGATGTCGTCACCGAACCATCTGTACGCGCTATCAAGCTTGAGGCGGGCGAAGTCGATGTGGCGCTCGATCCGCCCGTCAATCAACTAAAGGAGCTTGGCAATAAGGAAGGTATCAGTGTTGGCCAGACCATCCCTTATCGCGCCGACTTCGTGCAGCTCAACACCACACGCAAACCCTTCGATGATGAACGTGTGCGTCAGGCACTGAATTATGCGATTGACAAGAATGCACTGGTACAGGGCGTGCTTTATGGCGCTGGCAAGCCAGCTGCATCAGCCATGCCTGTCATGGCCTATGCCGATGCGAATCTAACGCCTTATCCTTATGACCTGGCCAAGGCAAAGGCGCTTTTGACTGATGCGGGTTACGCCGGCGGCTTTGAGGCCCAGCTTGTGGTCGACTCAGGCGCCGCAACCAGCCGCAATGCAGCTATTGCACTTCAGGCGATGCTGCAACAAATTGGTGTCAAGCTCAAGGTACAGATGCTGGAAGGCGGTACCCAGTGGGAAACGACCAAAGCGGGCAATTACGATATGTCGGTGTCCTACACCACCTCCGACACAATTGACCCCGATCAGATCATCGGTTTTGTCGCCGTTAATCCGGAACGCGCGAATGCCTACCACACCCAGTGGAAGAATGATCGTCTCAACGAGCTTTACGCGGAAGAGCGAAAGACCGCTGATGGGGAAAAGCGTGGTGCTATGTTTAAGGAAATGATCGGTATCCTGCATGACGGCGCACCGTATATTTTCCTCTATCATCCCGCGACAGCCTGGGCGGTGCGCAGCAACGTGAAGGGCTTTGAAGTGCTTCCCACTTCAAACTTCCGCCTTGAGGATGTGAAACTCGAAAAATGAGGTGAGCCATTGCCTCGCGATTCAGCGCCTGCGGGTCGATTAAGGATAGCAGGCGCGAATCCCGCCGCCTATCACGGTTACGGCATTTCCCAGAGCCATGCGGCCGGTCAATTCCGCAAGGTACGGCATTCTTAATGAAGTGAGCCATCGCCTTTTCGAAAGATACTTTCGAAGTCCGGGCGGTACGCCAAAATCGAACGCCAGCGAACGCAATGATTTTTTCCATTCTCAAACGTCTGCTGATGCTGATCCCGGTTCTGTTGGGGATTACACTGATCAGTTTTCTGCTTCTTCAGATAGTGCCGGGCGATCCGGCGTCCCATGCGATGGGAACCCGCGCCAGCCCTGAAGAATTGCAGGCCATGCGTGAACTCTGGGGACTCGATAAGCCGTTATGGGTCCAGTACATCTATTTTCTGCGTGATTGCCTGACGGGGAGTTTCGGGGTTTCGATCTTCCACAAGCAGCCAATCATCGCTCTGGTGATGGAGCGATTGCCCTTCACATTAGCAATCGTGGCTTATTCAACCATTATAGCCCTTCTGATCGCCCTCCCGTTCGCCATTGTCGCCGCCATTTATCGCGGCCGGTTCATCGACAACGTCATCCGTCAGGTGTTTGTGGCGCTCATTGCCATCCCGCCGTTTTGGCTTTGCTATATGCTGATTATCTGGCTAGCGCTTGGCATGGGCTGGTTCGCTACCGGTGGTGTCGGCACTGGCTTCTGGATCAACATAAACCGGCTTTTCCTGCCCTCTCTGGTTGTCGGTCTTTCAACCGCAGCCCTCATACAGCAGAGTCTGCGCGCCGCGCTCATAGACACGATGAAGGCTGATTATATCGACACGGCCCGCGCAAAAGGTCTTCGCCGTCCGGAAATCTTTCTGCGCCATGTGCTGCCAAACAGCCTTATCTCAACAATATCCATCATCGGCGTGCGGGTAAGCTGGATAGTCGGCGGCACCGTCGTGGTCGAGAAGATCTTCTCTGTACCCGGTCTTGGAAGCCTGTTGATCGATGCCATCGTTTCGCGCGATCTGCCCGTCATCCGCGGCCTGACCGTCTTCTTCGCAATCATGGTTGTGATTGTAAATCTGATTACCGACATCTGCTACGCGCTGGCCGATCCACGCGTCAGGATGGAGTAGACCATGTCCATTCCCGGCAAACTTCTGCACACCTGGTCCGGTGCAATTGGCCTGCTCATGCTGCTGATCACACTGGCCGCTACTGTCCTGACACCGATATTGTCACCTTACGATCCCTTCGCGCTCGATTTTGCGGGCGCGATGCAACCGCCGTCTGCGCTGCACTGGTTCGGCACCGATAATTTCGGGCGCGATATTTTTACCCGCATTCTGGCGGGCGCCGTATACGATCTGCGTCTGGCGCTGATCTGTGTCTTCGGTCCCATGATCATGGGTGTGATGATCGGTCTGATCGCAGGTTACTTCGGCGGGATTGTCGATGCGGTGCTGATGCGTATCACCGATATCGTCTGGGCTTTTCCATTCTATGTCCTCATCCTGGCTATAGTCGGGGTGCTTGGGCCCAGTGAAACCAATCTTTATATCGCCTTCTTCATCGTTAACTGGATCGGCTATGCGCGCATTGTGCGCGGTGAAACACTGCTTGTGTCGCGGCTGGAATATATCGACGCCACACGCGTTTTGCGATTTGGCAAGCTGCGTGTGATGCTGCGCCACATCATGCCCAATGTCGTCACGCCGGCGATTGTTTATTCAATGTCCGATGTCGTGCTCACCGTGCAGGCCGTCGCCGCCATGTCCTTTTTCGGCCTGGGTGTGCAGCCTCCCGCCCCGGAATGGGGCCTGCTGATCGTCGAAAGCATCGATTATATGCGCGAGGCGCCCTGGATGACCATTTTTCCGGGACTCGCCATCGTCTGGATCGGCATTGCATTTTCGCTGCTTGGCGAAGGTCTGTCTACCACGCTGAAACCGAAGGGGTAAGTCATGAGCCTTCTTTCTGTCCGCGACCTCATGACCGAGTTTGGCAGCCCGTCGGGTGTCGTTCGTGCCGTCGATGGCGTCAGCTTCGATGTCAATCCCGGTGAAATTTTTGGAATTGTGGGCGAATCCGGCTGTGGCAAGTCAGCCACCTGTCGCTCGATCCTGCGCCTTTTTGGTGGTGCCGCCGCGCGGGTCAGCGGCGGTCAGATACTGCTCGATGGCGTCGGCGATCTCGTTCCGATGAAGGAAAGAGAACTGTCAAAGATCCGTGGAAGCGATGTCGCCTTCATTTTCCAGGATCCGCTGACGGCGCTCAATCCGACCATGCGTGTCGGCAAGCAGATCAGTGAAGTGATACGCCGCCACAGAAATGTCAGCAAAAAGGCAGCCCGCGAAGCAGCGTTGCAACTGTTGCGGGATGTCCATGTAACGTCGCCGGAGCGCCGACTTGACGCCTATCCGCACGAACTTTCAGGAGGCTTGCGTCAGCGGGTGGTTATCGCGATGGCTCTCGCGTTGCGCCCGCGTCTGATTATAGCCGATGAGCCTACCACTGCGCTCGATGTTACCGTACAGGATCAGATATTGCGGCTCCTCAAAGAACGTCGAGACAGCCTTGGTGCCTCAATCATCTTGGTCACCCACGATCTTGGGGTCGTCTCCCAGATCTGCGATCGTATGGCGGTGATGTATGCCGGGCGTATGGTGGAAACGGGCACGGTGCGCGACGTCCTGGACAAGCCTTCGCACCCCTATACGAAAGCGCTGCTCGCCGCGCTTCCGGGTCAAGCCGCTCGCGACCAGGAACTTGCTCCCATTCAGGGAGCTCCCCCAGGGCTCGTCGATCCGCCTGATGGTTGCCGCTTTGCGCCACGCTGTTTCCGTGCCCAACCTCGGTGCGCGATCGGACGCTCGCCGGCGCTGGAGTTACGTGGCGGCTCATCCTTCGGTCATCTCGATGCGTGCATTCTGAATGAGGTTGCCAATGTCAGTGCTTGATTTCCGGAAGATCGAAAAGAAGTTTCCCGTCAGGCGCAGCCTTCGCGATGTTATTGCCAACCGTCCGCCTGTCAGTCTGCATGCGGTGCGTGGCGTCGACCTTGGTATCGAGCAGGGAGAAATACTCGGCATCGTCGGAGAATCCGGATGTGGCAAGAGCACGCTCGCGCGCATAGGCGTCGGACTGCAGCCCGGCAGCGCAGGGGAGGTGGTGTTCAATGGCCGTCGGCTTGACGGGCCGGACCGTGATGGCCGTCTTCAGATGGTCTTTCAGGATCCCTATTCCTCGCTCAATCCACGCATGACAATTGGCGCGCAGCTGGAAGAAGTGATCTCCCATTATCACCGCAATATTCCTGCCGGCGAGCGTAGGCAGCGGGCGCTTGACGTACTCGGGGAAGTCAATCTGGTAGCCGAAACGGCGTTGAAATTTCCGCATGCTTTGTCCGGCGGACAAAGACAACGCGTCTCGGTGGCGCGGGCACTCTGCGCCAATCCGCAGGTTCTGTTTGCCGATGAACCGGTCTCGGCCCTTGATGCCTCTGTTCAGGCGCAGATCATCAATCTTATGAAACGGCTCAACAAAGATAAGGGTTTGACCATAGTCTTCATTTCCCATGACATGAATGTAATCCGCTATCTGTGCGATCGCGTTGCAGTCATGTATCTGGGTGAGATCGTTGAATTGCAGGACAGTGCCGCCCTATTTGCTTCTCCCCGTCATCCTTATACAAAGGCTTTGATTGCAGCTGTGCCCGATGTTCGCCGTCCGCAGGCAACAGGCGAGCCGATCAGTGGTGAGATACCCGACCCCTTTGCCGTCCAGCCCGGTTGCCGTTTTGCGCCTCGTTGCCCGATTACCGAAGACATCTGCCACCAAAGCCAGCCCATGCAGCATCTTGTCAACGGCGGGCTGGTCCGCTGCTGGAAAGCTGAGCGCGCCTAAACCGTGAACGTCCTGATAGAAAGATCATCCCGTGTTCTTTGAAGATAATTCTGATTGGTCGCGCCGCTGTGAAGTCATCACCAGCTGCCTGACTGACACGTTTGCCGACCGCGGCCTGCGGGCCGACAATTTTGGTTTCGTCGCATTGCGTCAGAAAGGTCCCGGTGAAAAGCCGGATGGCTTTTCATATCGTGGCGACTGGCGCTGCTACCCCTGCAGTCTTGTCAAAGCATTTCATCTGGTCCATGTGCTCAACGCTATTGACCATGGCAATGTCGCCGATCATGAAGAACTGTCTCGCGCCATGCGTGACATGATCCTGTGGTCATCCAACACCGGAACCAATTATGTCATCGACATTATTACGGGTACGACCGGCGATACCATGTTGGAAGGCTCCCAGTTCAACGAATGGCGGGAAAAGCGCGAGCACCTCAACAGCTTCTTTTCCGGACTCAACTGGCCAGAGTTCGAGGGTTGTAATATCACGCAGAAGCTGATGGACGATGTGCGCTATGGGCGTGAGGCTCAATATGCAGGGCTTGCGGGAGAAAATCTGAACGCGCTGACGCCGCTTGCCGCAGCGCGTCTGTTCAGCGCGCTTTTCTCCAGTCAGCTTCCGCTCTCAGCCGCTTCTGAAAACAGGGCAAAACAGACATTGCTACGTGACCGCAATAGTGCCGAAGCCAGACAGCCGCATTTTCAGGTTACCGAATTTCTTGGTGGCGGTATTCCCGCTGATGCGCAGATATGGAGTAAAGCGGGGAAGAATACCTGGACCGGTGATCCCAAAGCATCCTATTACAAACACGATCTGATCCGAATTGCCGTCACCGGAAAGTCTCCTGTCATCATCTGCCTGATGACACAGGGTAAAGAAATCTGCGAAGAATTTCCGGAGGCATTTCCAGAGATTGGAGAGCTATTCTTTGAAACTCTCCTCAACGATTGACAGCCTCGACAACCAAGCGGAAAAATTTTTAACAGGCTATTGCTATGCTCAAAAAGCGAACAGTTTACCTCAATGGAAACTTCGTTCCCCAAGACGAGGCGAATATTTCTGTCTTTGACCGCGGCTTCCTGTTTGCCGATGCTGTCTATGAAGTTGTGTCAGTCATTGATGGCAAAATTCTGGATTTTGACGGACATGCAGCCCGATTGGATCGCTCACTTTCCGAGCTGCGCATCCGTCAGCCGCTTCACCGCCAGACGCTTCTTGATATTTTGCGGCAACTGATCATAGAAAACCAGCTCGATCAGGGACTGGTCTATCTGCAGATATCCAGAGGAAACCCCGGCGACCGGGATTTTGCGTTTCCAGACGAAGCCGTTCAGCCGACAGTCGTGATGTTCACACAAGCGGTGTCCAATCTGATTGACGGGCCAAAGTCAAAGACAGGGGTCAAGGTGATTTCTGTGCCCGATCTACGGTGGGCGCGTCGTGATATCAAGACTGTGCAGCTGCTTTACCCCTCAATGGCAAAAATGTTGGCAAAGCAAGCAGGCGTAGATGATGCGTGGTTCGTTCAAGATGGTTTTGTTACCGAGGGCACTGCCAATAACGCGTATATCGTTAAGGACAACAAGGTGATTACCCGTGCACTGTCTAACGATATTCTGCATGGCATTACGCGAACCGCCCTTTTGCGCTATGTGGCTTGTACGACGCTGGAAATTGTTGAACGCAGTTTTACTATTAAGGAGGTGATGGAGGCTGACGAAGCATTCATCACTGGCGCCTCGACATTTGTCACGCCCGTAATTGCAATCGATGGTGAATCGATTGGTACCGGGAAGCCAGGCCAAATTACACGCGACCTGCGCGCGCTTTATATTTCCGAGGCACGAAAAACCGCCATGTAGAAGGGATTTTGAGTCGGCCGCGATATCCAGAACCGTTGGACAAAGAATAGTATGTTCGGAACTAATGGCCACTACAAAGACGAAGGTTAATTCTATTTCTGACTGGTGACCTGCCACTGAGAATTTCCTCCAGAATGGATTAGATTCCGGCCCAATAAAGGACGGACGAATGAAGAAGCAGCGATTTACGGAAGAGCGGATTATTGCGGTGCTGAAGGAGCTGGAGGCAGGCATGAAGGTGGCCGACCTGTGCCGCAAGTATGGGATTTCGGACGCAACATTTTATAACTGGAAAGCCAAATACGGCGGTATGGAGGTGTCCGAGGCGAAGCGCCTGAAGGCACTCGAAGAAGAGAACGCCAAGCTTAAGAAGCTGTTGGCCGAGCAGATGCTCGATGCCGCCGCACTCCGCGAGCTTCTCGCAAAAAAATGGTAGGGCCTGCCGCCAAGCGTGACGCCGTTGCACATCTGAAGGACATAATGGGTCTTTCGGAGCGGCGGGCCTGCCAGATTGTGTCTGCTGATCGCAAGATGATCCGCTATCGGTCCTGCCGACCGCCGGAGGTCGAATTGCGGGCGAAGCTGCGCGACCTTGCCAACGAGCGACGGCGCTTCGGCTACCGACGGCTGTTCGTCCTGCTCAGGCGGGACGGAGAGCCATCCGGCGTCAACCGCATCTATCGGCTGTATCGCGAGGAAGGGCTTTCGGTTCGCAAGCGGAAGGCTCGACGAAGGGCCGTCGGCACGCGTGCGCCGATCCTGGTCGAGGCGAAAGCAAATGCCCGTTGGTCTCTCGATTTCGTGCACGACCAGTTTGCATGCGGGAGACGTTTCCGGATTCTCAATATCGTTGATGATGTGACGCGGGAATGCCTGGCAGCAATCCCGGACACCACAATCTCCGGCCGCCGTGTCGCACGGGAGCTGACGACACTGATCGAACGACGCGGCAAGCCAGGAATGATTGTCTCCGATAACGGCACGGAACTCACCTCGAATGCCATTCTGGCCTGGTCGAAGGATCACAAGGTTGAGTGGCACTATATCGCGCCAGGAAAGCCTATGCAGAACGGCTATGTTGAATCCTTCAACGGTCGGATGCGCGACGAATTGCTCAACGAAAGCCTGTTCTTTGGCCTCGATCACGCCCGCAGCGCCATCGCCCAATGGGCCGACGATTACAACAATTTCCGGCCACACTCGTCGCTGGGATACCAAACCCCGGCGGTCTATGCTGGATCCATCGCCGCAACCGGCTCCAACGCTGCGCAATATGAAAGCTTGGCGTTTCCGCCGGTTGCTACCAACACGCCAATTGGCGTAGTCAAAACCGCCGAGGCTCTAATCGCCGTTGGATGAAAGTTCAGTGGCAGGTCACCCTCTATGTATACCTTCGGCTTTTGCGGCTTCGATCCCCGCCCTCTGCCGGTCTTTGATAAACTTCAGTTCCATGTCGGCGACCATACCGAGGATGGTGATGACAATTCGGCCCATGCTTCCGGCAGTCGTGACTTCGGGTTCAAGGACGCGCAGGGATGCGCCTTTTTCGTCAAGCTCATGAACGAGATTGAGAACGTCGCGTGTGGAACGGCCGAGCCGATCAAGCCGCAGAACCACCAACTCGTCGCCTGTGTGTAGAAACTGCTTGATGGTTTCCAGCTCGGAACGACCTTTTCGTGAAGCCCCTGATCCGGTTTCCGCCCGGATTATTTCGCAGCCGGCGGCCTTCAGGCGTTCGTTTTGAATGTCGAGGTCCTGATCTATAGTACTGACGCGGGCGTATCCGATGCGAGCCATGGCAAATCTGTCACTTTAGGGTGACTTCCATTGTGTAACGTCACTTTTATCGAGAATCCACCCTTTTGTTACATGTGCTACGCGTCACATGTGATTGTCTCTTATAGGTGCACCCTAAAGTTGGTTCGCAACGAAAAAAATGAGTTGTATTTTCGCGCTCAATGGGGCGAAATCCAAGTGTTGGCCAGAACGCTTCCGCATCTGGTCCGTCGGCATAAAGTGCAATTTGCCGATTAAATGTATCTGCATGTTTTAGGACGTAATGCGCTATCTCTCGGCCAACGCCACGTCGGCGGTAGGCTGGCCGAACGTAGAACCGCCTCATACGCAACCAACTGCTATCAACGAAATCCTGAGTGATGCCGCCAATGCCAGCAATTTCATCATCGATGGTTGCTAGCGCTAGTATTTCACCGGGGCGTTCGAAGCGATTAGACCCGTTCCGCCACTGTTCTTGAAGCACGGACATGGTGTCGAAGCCCTCGGCAGCTGCATCGACAAGCAGTTGATCAAAGTGGTCTGGCAATTCAACAATGCGCATAACCTCAAGGGCATTACTGTTACCTATCATCATAATTCTACTTCTCGTCGCTCGCTTGCCGCAAAAAAACCTTCGCCAATAATCACCAAAATTCATATTCTGGATTTGTTCGTCAAGTTGGCCAAAATCGCAGCTTCGGGCCGACTTGGCCATCATGACCTTACACGACCGGAAGCAGGGCAAATTCTGCAATCAAAGTACATACGATTAGTACAACAATGCGACTTGGAAGAACGCCATGTTCATTCCTGTTCTTTAGTGTCAATAAGCCCGTCGCGAGGAGGGTACAAAGGATTGTTATTCTAACGTCATTCCGGACATGATCCGAGTACATGACTACAAAGGCCGAAAAAGCAATTCCTCCCGCCAGTATGAAAAGAAATCCTTTCGAGAATGTTTGGCTAAGGTTTTACAGCTGAAGCTTTGTCATAGCAGATATCCTCTCGGACATTGGTGAAGTCTTGTATTCTTTTTTGGTCAGTTTGATCGTCATTTGCTGGCCTACAGGCTTAGGCAAGCTCTATGTCGGTTTTCGGGAAATCGTCACCCTTGAAGAGCAGGGGTAACCGGTATTCCTGAGCGCAGGCGTAAGCGAAACAATCGCCCAGGTTCAAGCGGGCAGGGTGGGCAACAAATTTGCCGTAGATGCGCGCCGCTTCAATCGCTCTGCGATGGGTCGCGCCACTGATCGCCATTTCCCTTGCGCCTAGCTCCGACATGAATTTCTCAACATGCGCTTGCGCCATATCAATCGTCTCGGTCGGTATGGGTGCTTGTGAGCCTACCTGTTTGTTTGCTAATCGCCTCGCGAGACTGATAACGGCTTCGAACATTGTCAGTGACGAATAATAGATCGGCGATTTCGTTTTTTCGAGTTTTGCCAGAAGATAACCGGCGTCGTCTTCATTGCTGAGAATTGCGACGATGGCAGAAGCATCAAGATACATTAATCGTCCTCATAAAGCTCATCGCTGAACTTCTTCATATCAAAGGGTTCCGGATTCGGACCAAGAATGGCTGCGAATTCATCCTGAATGACTTTGACACGGTCGCGCAGCGGTATAGAATCCTTTGCGCGCTTTAATTCATTTTGCAGCGCCTGCCGTACAGCTTCAGTTTTGCTTGGCGCGTTGGTGATTTTCTGAACCTTCTTCGCCAGTTCATCAACGGCACTATCACGAATGTAAAGGGACATGGCTCTTTCCTTGGATATCCCAGAGAGTATATTTCGTATATTATAAATCGGATATACATCCATTTCAAGGCGGGAACCGGTCGTGCGGGGGAAACGCACGACCGGCCTGCGGCTTATTCAGCCGCTTGGGAAAACTCCGCTTCATCGTCGGCGCATCCAGTTTCCTCGCCGGTTTCGTCATCCATGGTTTCGGTTGCGGTTTCCTCCGCGATCCGAACGGAGACAGGGAGCCATCCGCTTCCGGAAACAAGGCGCTCTGCGATTAAGACCGCTTCGCCTTTCTTCTTGGCGGCACGGACTGACAATTCCGCCTCCTTGCCCTTGGCTTCGGCCACTGCCAGTTCAATCGTCGTCCTGTTGACGTGATTGAAATAGTTGTCGGCGGTCGGCTCGAACCAATCTGACATATCAACGTCAAGTGATCGGGCCAGTTGATCGGCTTGTGCCACATCGCCCTTGCGCTGGCAGAATTTCGGCTCGACCGCATTGACAGAATGAGCGGCGGCAAAAGCCAGAAGCGATAGAAGCATGTCTTGTGGCTGCTCACGCAGCCAATCGAACAGTTCATCGGGATTGCCGGGGAGAATATCGCCGAAGCGATCCGAAAGGTCGTTGAAAGCAGACAAGCCGTTGCAGTTTTCCGCGTCCTTCATGGAACGTTCAAGCCGCTCATGAGTGACACGAATTTGCAAGGCGCTATGACCGCCGTAGGGATAAACAACGTCAATCAACATGGAATGCACCACGGCAACGAGTGCAATATCCACATTGTTCGCCAGTTCAATGCGCAGCGCTGCCGTCTTATGTGCGGTCAGGTCCTCGATCAATGCTGCACTATGCGTCATCACCGGGAGGGCGGAAGCCGATATCTCGGAAGATTGTTCCGTCTCGCTGCTCTCGGTGTCCTCGTCATCCCTCACGGCCTCGGCCTTCACAAAGCCGCGCTCGATGCGAGCCCTGCCGTAGTAGTCCATCATCACGAATGCGCCAGCCTGTTCCAGCGCTTCGGGGCTGAAAGCTTCCGTCTTGGCAGTCAGGGCGTCAATGCGCTCCTGAACAGCTTCAAGCTTCGCCTCGGCCTGATCATCGGCAGCGTCATGCTCGATCAATTCGGCAAGTTCGTCATACTCAGCCTGTGCAGCATCAAGTGCCGCCTGATCGTCCTCGGACAACGGTACGTCTTCAGGATAGAAGCGTTTCATGCGATGCAAGCCATCCGGAATGTCCGCGCTGCATTCGACCCACTGCCAGCCTTCTGCCTTCACCTGCTCGGCAATCGCGGTGAATCTCTCCGAAACCAGCTTTTCCAGCAAGACGGAATCCGTGGCATATCCGCCGTCGCGCGTGTCGAACAGGTCACGTTTGACCGCTCCGCCCGCCGCTTCATATGTCTCAACACCGCCGATGAAATCAAAGCGCTTGTCATCTGTCCGTATCATTTCCTCGGTCAGAGCATACCTGATCCGGTGTGCGTCACGGTTCCAGTCAGGTAGAGCGTTCCAGACTTCCAATTGGCGCTTATGATCATTGCAGATGGTGAATGCCTTCAATTGGCTATAGCCAATTTCCTCGTCGCGGAACAATTGCAGCAGTTCGGGAGCGACACGCGCCAGTGCAAGCCGCTGCCGAACGACCGTTTCGGAAATAGCAAAACGGGCGGCGATATCGGCAATGTCTTTTCCCTCGTCGGCCATAGCCTTGAAAGCTTCATACTGGTCAACGGGATTCATTTCCTCGCGCATGGCGTTTTCAGCAAGGCTGATTGCCGTGGCATCCTCGGCGGCACGTTCCTTGCACTCTACCGCAAAATCTGCCGCAATCTCGCCAGCCTCGGCCAGACTCAACAGCGCCAGACGGCGGCGCTCGCCAGCCGTCACGAAATAGCGACCTTTCTTATCACCCTTGCGCACGACCAGATTTTGCAACGGTTGATAACCGTCACTGCGCAAATTTGCCGCCAGTTCTTCGATGCCTTCCTTGCGGTAGGTTTTGCGCACGTTCTTCGGGTCGCGATCGAGCTTGTTCAATGCGACGATGATTGTCGCTGGCTTGTTCGTATTGGTCATGATGCTCTCCATTTTCCCTTTTCCCTTTTCCCGCGAAGCGGTCTTGCTTGCCCATGGGGCAGGAGCCCCGCTCCTGCTCCTGCGGCGTCGCAAGTCAGACCGGGAGAGGGGGAGGCAATGAAAAAAACGGAGGGGGTTCGCCCGCCCGAGGCGCAGCCGGAGGGTCGATGCAAATCCGCGCATGCGGATCTGTGTCGATCCTGCACGTGCTGAGGACCAACGGGACGATGCGAGGAAGGACGGGGAAACCGTTTTTCTCGTTGCGAGGGGGAGAGGGCAACGCTCTTTCTCCCTCACTGGAGAAACCAAAGTCGACCGCTTTGGCGGTCGTCATTCATGATCTGATTGTCAAAGAGGGAGGGAGCCGACCTGTTTGCACGCAGGACGGCTCCCAGGTGATTGACGCCAAGGGCTAGCAAGACGTCAGCACCATTCCGGTTGCCCGAGATTGACGCACTATGCTGAAGTCATCGGGCCGTGTACACAAGAGATAGCCAATTCGGTTATTGATTTTTTGTTGAGCCGCGAAGCGGCTTGCACGAGTGCGATCGCAACCCGTATGGGCGGAAACCGGTAGAATGCCGGGTTTCGTGCCGATGGCATAGAGCGCCGGTCGCGCAGCGACGTGCCCAAACCATTCGGTCATGACGTGATTTTTCAGCGCATCCAGCTAGCCAAATCGGGTACATTGATTTACCCATGAAATGAATGAAACAACGTTTGGCAGGAGATATGAGGGGACGTACTTTAGAAGAATGGATTGATACTCTAGGGCTTGAACAGGTCGATGACCCGCAAATACAGAAGCCCATTTATAGAAAAGTGAGCTTCGGTCCTATGGCGCTCACCGGCGAGATTGAAGAACTGATCAGTTCGCAGATCCGCGAACTCCGCGAAATTCGCGAGATGCCCCGAACGGTGCTGGCGCCTTTGCTGGGCCTGCATCATCAGGTGTTGTCGCGCTACGAAAAAGCGACGTCGAAACTGACAGTGGCCCGGCTGATCCATCTTTGCGAGGTCCTGGATACGTCGCCGATGGAACTGCTCTATCCGGTCGCACCGCATTTGTTCGGTGAAACAGCCCAAGAAGCAGAGATGACGAAATCGATTTACGACAAGCTGCGGACGCTCGACGCTCTGACACTCGCGGCGATTTCGAATTTCATCCAGCATTTGAAGACCAAGCCGGATAGCATAGATGGAAGCGGCAGTCAGGATGCGGCGCGCGCCGCATCCTGATTGTCTCTTTATTTGAGGAGGGCGACAGAGGAACGCCATACCTGTTCTTTTACCGGGCCAGTGTTTACAACTGCCATCCTGACAATGCTCTCCTGTAGCTGGCTCCTATTGTCCATCGCCGGTGTCATAGGTGCTTTCCCCGTCCTTTCGCAGATGTACGAGTTTCAGCCTTCCTTGCGGTTCGGCATTGCGCTGATGTCCCTTGGACCTCTTCTCGTGGCAACCATAAATGCTGCCCGACAGAAGGAACTGTCTGACCTATCGCGCGCAGCATATTTTGACGTTCTGACCGGACTTCTTTCCAGAAGTGCGTTCCGGGAACGTGGTCAAAAACTGCTTAGGGAGAGCATCGTTGCAGGCCGCGATTTGACCGCGATGATGCTCGATATCGATCATTTTAAGCAGATCAACGATCAGAACGGCCATGCCAGTGGCGACAAGGTCCTGATCGATTTTGCGCAACTCGTCCGCGATCAGCTGCGTGAGGGTGATTTATTTGGGCGATTGGGCGGCGAAGAATTCGCAATCCTGCTGCCCAACACCTCATCGAGACAGGCCGAGAAAATAGCCTCTCGCGTGCGTTTAAGAGTCCAGAACGCAACTTTTACCGGAACAGATAACCAGCCCCTGAAGGTCACGGTGAGCATGGGGTTGGTTGATATCGCCGACTGTCCTTCCACGAAACTCGATGAGTTACTTCATTGTGCCGATCAATCCATGTATGCTGCTAAATCCAGCGGTCGGAACATCGTCATCCGACACAAATCGAATGCTGAATAGATTGTCGATAGGGTAACATTCTAGAGATAGCCAGTTCATCATAACAATAGTATTATTCAATTATTTCAATGGCTTAGTTCCATAATAGAACTTATGCAACTAACTCCTATAACAACGGTGGGTTCTAGCTTGAAGTGCGACTTGCAAGCGATAACAATGAGTTATCCTAAGCAAGGAACCCGTCATGGAACGCACCTACGCGCATATTGATCTGGATGAACGCCGCAAGATCGCCCGCTGGCGCGCAGCAAACCTCTCCGTTGATATTATTGCCGAGAAACTTGGACGACATCGTTCAACCGTTTTCCGCGAGTTGAAACGCAATCGATTTGTCGACGATCAGATCACGGACTTGACTGGCTATTACTGCACGGTTGCCGATCAGAAAGCACGTGAACGTCGCTCGAAACGACGCAAGCTCATCCGGTTTGATCATTTGCGTCAATCCGTGATCAAGCACATCAGCGATGGATGGTCGCCGCAGCAAATTGCCGGGAGAATGCAACTGGAGCGCCACCCCATCTCTGTCAGTCATGAAACGATCTATCAGTTTGTTTATTCCGACGACGGTCGAAAAGAAGGGCTTTGGAAATATCTGCCTGAACGTCGTGCCAGGCGACGTCCACGTCATGCCCGGCGCCGTCATGGACGCCGATTTCCGCCGGAACTGAGCATCTTGCACCGCCCGGACATGATCGCCAGACGTAAGCAATTTGGCCACTGGGAGTGTGATTTGATCCAGTTTCGCAAGAAGTTCGGCAAAGCCAATGTGACGTCTCTGGTCGAGCGGGTAAGCCGTTTCACAGTTTTGTTGCGCAACAATGATCGTCAGTCACGTGCGGTGATGGATGGTGTGATTAGGGTACTGCAACCCCTGCCCCAAATGGCGCGGCGCTCGATCACGTTTGATCGTGGCCCTGAGTTCACGGAATGGGCTTACCTGCAGGCCGGGATCGGATCACAAGCGTGGTTCTGTGATCCGCAGTCGCCCTGGCAAAAGGGAACGGTCGAAAACACCAACAGGCGAACAAGACGATGGCTCCCCCGAGACCTTGATCCGCTAACGTTGAGTGACCGAGACCTCGTATTCATCTGTCATCGTCTCAACAATATGCCGCGCAAATGTTTGGGGTACAAAACACCAGCAGAAGTCTTCCGGCAAAAACTTGTCGCAAACAAACATCGCTGTGAATAAGCTCGAACCGAAAAAGTCGCGCTTCAGCATGACCTCACAAACAAAACAGGCTAATTTTGCGGCTGTATGACAAAAATCACCAACAAATCCTTCGCATCGATCTGGTCGCCCGGGCGCACGAGGACTTCCGCGATCTTGCCATCCCGCTCGGCGTGAAGCGCCGTTTCCATCTTCATCGCCTCAATGGAGAGTAACACGTCGCCGGCCTTGACCTCCTGGCCTTGATTGACGAAGACGCGGCTGATGACACCCGGCATCGGCGCCCCGACATGCGACGCGTTGCCAGGTTCGGCCTTGCGGCGCACGGCAAAGCCGGAAGCACCATGCGTCCGATCCGGCACCTTGATACGGCGCGGCTGACCATTGATTTCGAAAAACACCGTCACCATGCCCTTGTCGTCAACGCCGGACGAAGCCTGATTGACGATGACCAGCGTCTTGCCGCGCTCTATATCGGCAAACAGTTCCTCGCCATCCTCCATTCCGTAGAAATAGGCATGGGTGGGAAGCACCGAGACCGGACCATAGGTTTCGGCGGTGAGCGCGAAATCCGTGAATACCTTCGGATACATCAGATAGGACGCGAACTCGAAATCATCGACCTTGCGCTCCAGCTTGGTCTCGATGGCCTTCCGTTCGGCATCGAGATCGGCATCCGCCAATAGTGAACCCGGACGAACGGTATAGGGCGCTTCGCCCTTCAACGCTTTTTTCTGCAGGGCTTCCGGCCAACCGCCAGGCGATTGTCCGAGATCGCCCTTGAGCATGGAAACCACGGACTCCGGGAAAGAGACCTCGCGCTCGGGATTCTGGACGTCGGCCACTGTCAGATCCTGGCTGACCATCATCAGCGCCATATCACCGACGACTTTCGAAGACGGCGTCACCTTGACGATATCGCCGAACATCCTGTTGGCATCGGCATAAGCCTGCGCCACTTCGTGCCAACGGCTTTCGAGACCCAGCGAACGCGCCTGTTCCTTGAGGTTGGTGAACTGACCACCCGGCATTTCGTGCAGATAGACTTCCGACGCCGGCCCCTTGAGATCGCTTTCGAAAGCCGCATATTGGTTGCGCACGGCCTCCCAATAGAAGGAAATGCGGCGAATCCATTCGGTATCAAGGCCCGTATCGCGTTCCGACCCGGCAAGCGCTTCCACGATCGAACCAAGGCACGGCTGCGACGTATTGCCAGAGAAGGCGTCCATCGCGGCATCGAC
The DNA here is from genome assembly GCF_000017405.1 of Brucella anthropi ATCC 49188. Classification (NCBI taxonomy): domain Bacteria; kingdom Pseudomonadati; phylum Pseudomonadota; class Alphaproteobacteria; order Hyphomicrobiales; family Brucellaceae; genus Brucella; species Brucella anthropi. The sequence goes on along the minus strand of NC_009669.1, from coordinate 135,065 downwards.
CGCGTCGACACCCGCATCCACGGCGGCAAGAACCGTCGCTGCCGCAATTCCTGACGTATCATGGGTGTGGAAATGGATCGGCAGACCCGTTTCTTCCCGCAGCGCCTTGAACAGAACCTTGGCGGCAGCCGGTTTCAGCAGGCCCGCCATATCCTTGACGGCAATAATATGCGCGCCTGCGCGTTCCAGTTCCTGGGCGAGATTGGTGTAATATTTCAGGTCGTATTTCGGACGGGCCGAATTGAGGATGTCTCCGGTGTAGCAGATGGCCGCTTCACAGAGCTTGTTTTCCTCCGAGATGGCATCCATCGAGACCCGCATATTCTCCACCCAGTTGAGGCAATCGAAGACACGGAAAAGATCAATGCCGCCCTTTGCGGCCTGACGGACAAAATACTTCACGACGTTATCTGGGTAGTTCTTGTACCCGACGCCGTTTGCCCCGCGCAGAAGCATCTGCAGCAGGAGGTTGGGAGCACCTTCGCGGATCAGCGCCAGACGCTCCCACGGGTCTTCGGTCAGGAATCGCATGGAAACGTCGAATGTCGCACCGCCCCAGCACTCCAGCGACAGAAGCTGTGGCAACGCTTTGGCATAGGCGCTGGCGACGCGGGCGATATCATGGGTACGGACACGGGTCGCAAGCAGCGACTGATGTCCGTCGCGCATCGTCGTATCCGTGACGAGTACCCGCTTTTCGTTGCGCATCCAGTCTGCGAAACCCTTCGGGCCGAGCTTGTCCAGCAACTGCTTGGTGCCGTCGGGCGTCGGCGCATCGATATAAGGCACGATTGGCTTTGCCGCTTTGTCCGAGGGAATTGCGCGTCCCTTGGTTTCCGGGTGGCCGTTCACGGTCACATCAGCGAGATAGGTCAAAAGCTTGGTAGCGCGGTCCTGCCGTTTGACCTGGGCAAAAAGCTCGGGCGTCGAATCGATGAAGCGCGTTGTATAAGTATTGTTGCGAAAACTGTCATGGCCGATGATGGCCTCCAGGAATGTGAGGTTGGTCGCCACGCCGCGGATACGGAATTCGCGCAAAGCGCGATCCATACGGTTGATCGCCTCGTCGGGCCGCGGCGCCCAGGCCGTCACCTTCACAAGCAAAGGATCGTAGTAGCGGGTGATGACAGCGCCAGTATAGGACGTGCCGCCGTCCAGACGGATACCGAAGCCTGAAGCGGAGCGATAAGCGGTGATACGGCCATAATCCGGAATGAAATTGTGTTCCGGGTCTTCCGTCGTAATGCGGCACTGGAGGGCGTGGCCATTCAGGCGGATATCCTCCTGCCTCGGCACCCCGGATTCCGGCGTGCCGATGGCGGCGCCTTCCAGAATGTGAATCTGCGCCTTGACGATATCGATACCGGTGACGACTTCCGTAACGGTATGTTCCACCTGAATGCGCGGATTGACCTCGATGAAGTAGAATTTGCCGGTATCGGCATCCATCAGATATTCGACCGTGCCTGCACCGATATAATTCGTGGCACCCGCAATCTTCAGAGAGTAGGAGGCGAGCTCCTGACGCTGTGCTTCGCTCAGATAGGGCGCGGGCGCACGCTCGACGACCTTTTGATTACGCCGCTGGATCGAACAATCACGCTCGAACAGATGCACGACATTGCCGTGCGTGTCGCCGAGAATCTGGCTTTCGACGTGACGCGCACGCTCGACCAGCTTTTCGAGATAGACTTCGTCCTTGCCGAAGGCCGCCTTGGCCTCGCGCTTGGCTTCCGTCACCTCGCGGGCAAGGTCTTCCTTTTTGCGGATGGCGCGCATGCCACGGCCACCACCGCCCCAGGATGCCTTGAGCATGACCGGATAACCGATCTCCTCGGCCATACGCTCCACTTCCGCCATGTCGTCCGGCAGTGGGTCGGTGGCGGGAACAACGGGAACGCCAACCGAAATCGCCAGATTACGGGCGGCGACCTTGTTGCCGAGCTGGCGCATCGTATCCGCCGTCGGTCCGATGAAGGTGATGCCCGCCTTGTTGCAGGCCTCCACGAATTCGGGGCTTTCAGACAGAAGACCGTAACCGGGATGAATCGCGTCCGCTCCGGAGAGCTTCGCAACGCGGATCACCTCCTCGATCGAAAGATAGCTCTCGATCGGTCCCATATCCTTGGCGAGATGCGGCCCCCTGCCGACCTGATAGGACTCGTCCGCTTTGAAGCGGTGCAAAGACAGCTTGTCCTCTTCCGCCCAAATCGCAACGGTTTTAATCCCGAGCTCGTTGGCTGCCCGGAAAACGCGGATCGCAATTTCGGATCGGTTGGCAACAAGTATTTTCGTGATCGACATGACGTCTCCTTACAGGAACTTGGTACCCGGAACGCGCTGTCACCGTGTCTCGACGGGGTGGTCTAAGAGGTGAGGTCCGCACCTGCCCTTATCTCTTCGGGTTGCATTGCAATTGCGGAAAGTACACCTATCTCACGAAGTGGGAGCTCGCACCGTTGATCATCCCGACGACTACTTTTCGGGCGCCGGGTCTTCGGCGAACACGCCGCCGACGGACCAGTCCTTGCGCTCAACGTCTGTAAACACGATCTGGACATCGTCCGGCTTGCATTTGGCGATGCGCGCCAGTTCCCGGGTGAAAACCGTGGCAACTTCCTTCTTTTGCTCGTGGCTGCGACCGGAAAGCCAATCGACACGTATGACGGGCATATGCTTCTCCTTTTAAGTTGCGATCTTGGAACTGCGGACCGGTTTAGATACCGATCGCCTGGTAAGCGTCGGCGATTTTCCTGATTGCTATGACATAGGCTGCCGTGCGGAAGGTTTTGATTTCCGCAGAAGAGCGCTTTACTTCGGCAATGTTCTGGTAGGCATTGCGCATCACATCCTCCAGTCCCGACCTGACCAGATCTATTTCCGCACCACCCTCAAGAAATTCATCGCGGATGTCGCTCGGAAATGACCGCTCAGTCATCGCTTCGAGAGCGTGTGTGATATGGAGATTCCTGCGCTCACGGCGCCGGCGCTCCATCAGCCCGAAAGGGATGTGTGTAATGTTTTTGACCCATTCGAAGTAGCTCACCGCTACACCGCCGGCATTCACGAAGAGGTCGGGCAGAACGACCACGCCGCGATCGGACAACTGTCGCTCAGCCTCGAAGCTGATGGGTCCATTTGCTGCTTCAGCGATGAACTTTGCTCGAATGCGGCCGACGTTTTCAAGCGTGATGGCGTTTTCCATAGCCGCTGGAATGAGGATGTCGCACGGAAGTTCGAGACCTGCGGCCCGGTCGGTATAGCTCTGCGCCCCCGGAAATCCAAGGATAGTCCCATGTTCACCGTGGTAGCGTTTGAGCTCTTCTATGGCCAGCCCGTCGGCATTGGTGATGTATCCATCGCGCTCGACGACCGCGATGATCCTGGCACCATCGTCTTCACTCAGGAATTTGGCTGCGTGGTATCCGACATTGCCAAATCCCTGGACGACAACGGACATGGTCCGCAAATCCCGGCGCCCGTCTATGCCATTTTCCTGGGCGTCGCGCAGGTAACTTTGGATAGCGTATTGAACCCCCCTGCCCGTCGCTTCGGTTCTTCCTGCGATCCCGCCACTGGCCAATGGCTTGCCGGTAACGCAGGCGTTGGCATTCATGATGTCGGATGGACCAGTGCGCTTGTATTCATCCGCCATCCAGGCCATGGTCTGTTCACTTGTGCCCATATCTGGCGCGGGGACGTTTCGGCCCGGGCATATGAGATTGCGCTTAGCGAGCTCCTGGGTAAATCGGCGCGTGATACGCTCCAGCTCATGGGCATCCCATTCGGTGGGATCAATTTTGAGCGCACCTTTCGACCCTCCGAACGGTACGTCGACGACCGCGCACTTCAGGCTCATGAGCGCAGCGAGCGCCTCGACTTCTTCCTGATCGGAGTGGATCGAGTATCGAATTCCGCCTTTTGCCGGCTCGACATGCTCACTGTGCACCGAGCGCCAGCCGGTAAAGCTAAACATTCTGCCGCGCAACCGGACGCCGAAACGGACTGTGTAGGTCGAGTTGCAAGCCTTGATCCGCTCGGCGAGCCCCTCGGTAAGGGACAGATGCGTCATAGCATTATCGATATAGGCCTCAACGCTCTGAAGAAATGGCGCGTCGATTTGATCGGGCTGAGGGATGGTTGCAGTATCCAATTTTACGGTCCTCGAGGTTGGGGTCGCGGAGCTGGCCAGGGACAAGCGCTTCCGCTCTGTTGAATTGCACGCGGGTTCGATCAGGTCGCCAGCCTCTGGCACCATAGGGAAAGAAGCGGGTGCGACGCGCATCGCATCGCAAACTCACGACCTGCGGCGCAGACAATCGGGGAACCGATCTGGTGGCTCTTCCACTCACCGCTGATCGATTTGTACTCTCCAGGCGAAAGAGGAAACATCACCCGCGGCAAGCGCAGGACGTAGTCCGGAAAGCGGGTGTATGGCGCCATGATTGTGATGCCGAGCAACACCTTGTCGCTACTATCTGTCTTGGGCGCCCCCAAAACGGCATGAGCGTGGTTTCGCTCGAAATTGAGGCTGGCAAACGGACCGCTCTTTGCCGAATACCAGACGAGGCCATCTTCAAGTTCATCCAGCGCTGCCGCCAGGAACTGTGAGTTCGGGCCTTCGTTAGCCAAACTGTTCAACGCGGTGTTAAATTCGCCGCGGAGCCGAAACTCGGGCTGCAAGCGTGGTCCGGACACGCTGCGAACGCCACTGGCCTGAAGAAGATTGAGCATCTTGCAGGCTGGCAAAGTGCCGGGTACGTCGGGGTTTTGACCGAGAACACTGTTCTCCATGGCCCTGATGACATGTTTGAGAGCCTTGGGCCGCTTGCCCCGGGAAACTTCCTCAATATGTATCTCCGATATGGATGGACCGAAGAAATGATCCGTGCTGGTCGCTTGAACCGGGTCGGCCAACGAAAGCATGCGCGTTCCTCATCATGGCTTGTACATTGAGCGGCAGACCGGGCCCCGGACAGCGGATGCAAGGGCTGCACCGGGCGAACCTGCGGACCCATCCGTTTGCCGGCCGCGTCGCCAGAAACGACGCGGCCGGCGCCTGATCAAGCGAGGGCGGGCTTGTCCCAGAGATTGAGGGACTGGCCGATGCCGTTCTTCTTGGCGTTCTCATACACTTCGAAGCCCCAGCTGATGTCGAAGACAGCCATGCCGCAAGCGATGAAGATGACCCGATCCTTGGCGCTTTCGCGGCCCGGCTTCTTGCCGTTGACCACGTCGCCAAGGCCGGTCGAGTCTTTGAGAGCCGGCAACTTGCCAGCGTCGATGAGACGGAAGAACGGACCGCCAATCACGCCGCCGTAATAGGCATCCTTGTTGCCCGAGGCGATAGCGTCCTCGACATAGGCTTCCTGAAGCGGCGTATGATCGTAGACGATCGTCGCCCCAGTGAGGAAGGACTCGTCCGTGTTAAACGGACCGGAAACGAGGATGGTCGCGCCTTCCTTGATCCACTCGTCCTTGAAGTAGAGCGGCTTGAGGCGCGAAGCCGCCACGGTGATGACGTCGATGTTGCGGAAGCCTGCCTCGGCCTCGTCGACGCCGACGGCCTCGACCTTGTAGGTCTCCGCGACCCAGCGCGCAAGTTCATTTGCCTTGTCCAGGAACACGTCGAAGCAGACGACTTTCTCGACGGCGGGAAGCTGCGTCATGATGGCGGTGAAGCAGGCCTTGTTGATCGGACCGCAACCGACAATGGAGACGACCTTAGCATCCTTGTTGGCGAGGTGCTTTGCCGCGACGCCCGGTACGGCGCCTGTGCGCGCGGCGCTGAGCAGGTTCGCTGACATCAGCGCCAGCGGCGCGCCGGTTTCCTTGTCGTTCAGCATCATCGTTAGGATCGAGCGCGGAAGGCCCTTCTGGGTATTGGCATGGTTCGAGCCGTACCACTTGTTGCCGCAGACGTCGAAGCGGCCGCCGAGATAACCGGGCATGGCGGCGAAACGCCGGTCCGGGCCGGCGACGGGCATGTTCGGGAACTTCGTTTCCTTCGGAAAGACGATGTTGAGGCCATGGCTGTTGTGGTTGGCACCGCCCATGAGGTAGTCGCCCTCGCCCAGCAGGCTGAAAGTCTCCTCGCAGATTTCCACGCAACGCTTTGCGTCGTTGACACCGGCGGCGATCATGTCGGGTTCGGAAAGGTAGAGAAAGTCGATTTTCGTGGTCATAATGGAGCTCCCTATGGATGAAGGTTCGATCGGCTGATTTCTTGATCGTCAGAATTTTAGGAGAGGCTTGATGTCGTAAAGGCGACATCCGGCGCTGCGGGCATTGGCACGCATCAGGAAGTTCAGCTTTTCGATGCGCTCGCCGGAACGAGGCGCGCCGTTCTTCTGAAACGGAACCTGAAGTCCGACCGAGAAATCCATCACGACATCGTCAACGACACCGCCGGAGCGCCCTGAGGGGACGGAAATCATGCCATGTTCGCTCGCGTAGCGGTGAGCGTCCATCGCTTCTGTGATCGTGCCGACCTGATTGGGCTTCAGGATAAAGCCGCCGACAGCTTTGGTTTCGAAAGCGCGCTTGAGGTATTCGAGCTTGGTTACCGTTAGGTCGTCACCAAGGATGATCGTCCGGTCAATCTCGCGGTTTGCTTTAACATAGCCATCCCAGTCGTTCTCATCGAGGAGGTCCTCGATAAAAACGAAGTCGTATTTTTCCGTCAGGCGCTTGGCGTAAGCGATCAGCTCGTCACTGCTAACGCGTTGCCCTTTCAGAAGATACGTATGGCTCTCAGCGTCGAAAAACTCGCTCGACGCGCAATCGAGAGCGAAAGCGATGCGCCCGGTGTAGCCGCAGGCGTCGATAGCCTGCTGCATGAGATCGAGAAGCACTTCCGGATCGTCCGAGGGCGCTGCGTAACCGTAAGAGCTAGCGACCTGCGGTTTGTGGCCGAGGTGTCTGGTGAGCACGTGCGAGAGCTCCTGGAAAACGGTAACCGCCATCTCGATCGAAACGTCGATACTGTCCGTACCGTAGGGAACGATCAGGAACTCGTTGAAGGACTGGATGAAACCGTCGTATTTTCCGCCATTGATGACGTTGAAGCAGGGAACAGGCACAGTCTTGATCGAACCGCCCGCAATGTGGTCATAGAGCGGAATGCGCAGCGCATCGGCCGCAGCACGGAAAGCCGCGATCGATACCGAATATATCGTGTTGCCGCCAAGGCTCCCCTTATCTGGCGTACCGTCGATCGCGATCATCTTCTCGTCAATGGCGCGCTGATCGAAGACGTCCATCCCGATGAGCGCTGGTGCGATGATCGTCTCGACCTTCTCGACCGCCTTGTGAACACTAAGGCCGCCATAGGTCGACTTGTCGCCGTCGCGCAGCACGAAGGCTTCGTGCATGCCGACCGAGCTCCCGGTCGGAGCCGCGCCGCGGCCGACAGCACCGCTTTCGGTGCGGATTTCCACCTCTACCGCTGGGCGGCATTTGCAGTCGATGATCTGCTGGGCGAAGATTGAGGCAATCCTGTCTTCCATGTTACTGGCCCTCCTTCAGAGCTGGTACGTAAAGAATGTTGAGGTCGCACAGGTTGGTGCCGGTGTTGCCGGTGAAGACAGCGGAGCCGATAGCGTCGAGCGCCTCGAAACAACTGTGCTCGCGCAGCGTCTGATGGAGATTGATGCCCTTTCCCGCAGCAGCCGCCAGACTGGCGGAATCGGTGATGCCGCCGGCCACCTTGGCCGTCCCGTCGGTTCCTTCGCTGTCAATCGACAGAAGGCACGCGCCCTTTGTTTTCGCGGCGGTGATCGCAAAGCTGATCGTCATTTCCTGGCCCGGTCCGCCGTGCCCGCGGATGACGCTGTTGTCGAGAATCTGAGTCGTGACTTCGCCAGAACTGAGCAGCACGCACGGCGCCTTGACCGGGTTGCCGTAAGTCTGGATCTCACGCGCCATCGAAGCGAAGAACGTGCCTGCGTCCTTGCTTTCACCTTCCAGGAAAGAAGAGATGATAATGGCAGGAATACCCATCTCCTCACAGATTTCCCTGGCGTAGATGCAGGAATCCGGCAGGGTGTTGAGCAAGAAATAGGTGTTGTTCGGAAAGGCCTTCGGCGTTTCCTTGTCCGGCCCGGCATTCATCAGGTAGTCGACGACGCTCTTTGGCAGGCGGTCGGCCACGTCATAATTGACGATGGTAGCGCGCGCATCATCCAGTGTCGTCGCATCGGGCCCAATGGGCGTGCTTTTATAGGCAGCGTAGGGGACGGCGATGTCACCGGTTGCCGGTGAGCCGACGGCATCGCTGATGCCGAAGCCGATCAGCTCCGCGCCCACGTCCTGAATGCGCTTGGCGAGCATGCCCCCGTTCAGCGCGGATATGTGCCGGCGCACCGCGTTGATTTCGTAGATTCCGGCGCCGGATTTCAGCAGTACGTCGGTCGTGTCGATCTCGTCCTGCAGCGAAATACCGTCGATTGGGCAGGACATCAATGCCGAACTGCCACCGCTGATGACTCCGATAAAAAGGTCGTCCGGACCCGCCTGGTCGATGATCTCGATCATCTTCCTGGACGCCCGGTAGCCTGCCTCGTTCGGCAGAGGATGGCCGCCAACGTAAACCTCGGTCTTGTTGAAACGATCGGTTTCCTCGTGGATCTTCACGATGGCTATTCCGCGCGTGAGGCGGTCGCCAAGGACGTGATCCACCGCCATGGCCATGTGGTTGCAGGCCTTGCCCGCACCAAAGAGGTAGATGTTGCGCTTCTTCGACAGGTCCCACGACTTCGTGCCGATGTGCAGGATATCGCCCTCAAGTCGCATGATGCTGCGGATGCGCTTGTAGCTATCGAGCCGCTCAAGTGTCCGGTCCGCGATTTCAAGGACAATCTGGCGTGACGCCGCATCCCCGTGAGCGGCAATCTCGTCAGCGTTTCGAATTTTGTTCGCCCTGAACATCCGGACAGCTCCTCCGACTTGTTTTGAATTCGTAATTGCAATCAGGCCTTTTCTTGAGGCCGACCATTTTCATACGCTCATAAATAGCTCAAACGGCTATTGTCGACAATAGCCTTTTCAAGGAGAATTCGTTATAGTTCTCTTGTTCGCCCCTCGGGGGAACGTTAATGTTGAATTTCAAGCAACTGTGGGCCGAAGATGACGCAAATGAAGCTACCAAAAATCGAAAAGATGCCAGCGGACGTGCGAGCGCTTGGCGTATTGAGATCCCAAATCGTAGACGGATCGATCCGACCGGGATCGCGCTTGACAGAGGTCCAGCTTTCGGAGGGCATGGGTCTTTCCCGTGCCACTGTCCGCACGGCGCTGCATCAGCTTGGAAAAGAAGGGCTTGTCAGTCTCGTTCCCTACACGGGTTGGACGGTCGTTGAACTCACTCATCAGGATGTCTGGGAGCTCTATACACTACGAGGTGCTATCGAACGTCTGGCGGCACAGTTTGCTGCGACCAATGCCGACAACGAAGCGATGTCGCGTATTGAGGCCGCATTTGATAGGCTGAAAAATACAGTGACGGAGAGCTCTGAAACAATTGCCGAGGCCGATTTCGGTTTTCATAAATCGATCATCGACGAGTCAGGGCATAGCCGCCTAAAACAACAATATAAGCTGATAGAGCAGCAAATCCGTGTGTTCATCCGATCAAGCAATCTTCTGATAGAAGATCCCTTGGAGATTATCGTCCAGCATGAACCGATCTGGAATGCTATCCGTGAACGGGATTCGGTTCTTGCCGGGACGTTGGCTGAGCAACACAACATTACAGAAGGTCAAAAGCTCACCGGTTCATTATCACGTCCCGACGGCGACTGAGAACGCCGCTATTCCCGGGACGCGCGGGAGTAGCGGCGCTGTTTAGTTGCGATCAGGATTAGAACGGTCGTCTCGTCGGAGCTTCGTTCCCGCTTCGCCCCACCAGGAAATCAAAATCGAGCCCCTTATCAGCCTGCAAAACATGCTCAACAAAGAGGCGCTCGTAACCGCGCTTGTGGCTGATGGGCGCGAAGGAGGCTTGCGACCGCCGCTGTTCAAGTTCTTCATCCGTAAGATCGACCGACAATGTGCCCGCCTCGACGTCCAGCGAGATCAGGTCACCATCACGGATCAGAGCCAGCGGACCACCGATCGAGGATTCGGGCGCAACGTGAAGCACGACGGTACCATAAGCCGTGCCACTCATGCGGCCGTCCGAAATCCTGACCATATCGGTGACGCCCTTTTCGAGAATATGCTTGGGCAAACGGATATTTCCAAGTTCCGGCATGCCCGGATAACCTCTAGGGCCAATGCCCTTCAGAACGAGTACGCAGGTCTCGTCGATATTCAGAGACGGATCATCGATGCGCTTGTCGAGATCTTCCACGGATTCGAACACGACGGCACGGCCCGTATGTTTCATCAGGTGCGGACTTGCGGCTGATGGTTTCATCACAGCACCGTTTGGTGCAATGTTGCCCCTGATGATGCGCAACGCGTTCTGCGGCTTGATCGGTTTGTCGAACGGCGCGATGACATCGTGGTCAAGGCTTTCGACGCCAGCGAGTTCCTCCCGCAGTGTCTTTCCGCCTGCGGTGCGCGCATCAAGGTTGAGCCTCTCCCCAAGCGATGCCATGACGGCTGGCAATCCACCCGCGGAGAAGAATTCCTCGACGAGGTACTTGCCGTTCGGAAGGATGTTGGCAAGAAGCGGGATTGACCGGCTGTTTTCTTCGAAGTCGGCAAGGGTCAGTTCAATCTCCAGACGCCCTGCCAAAGCCAGCAAATGAATGATTGCATTCGTGCTCCCGCCAAGGGCAGCGTTGACTCGGATTGCATTCTCAAGCGCCGATCGATCGACGATCTTAGAGAACGCCAGATCTTCTCTGACCATCTCGACGATTCGCCGACCGGACAACTGCGCGGAGCCCTTCCGACGCCCATCAACCGCGGGAATGGCAGCAGATCCCGTGAGACTGAGGCCGAGGGCTTCTGCGATACAGCCCATCGTCGTTGCCGTCCCCATCGTGTTACAGGCGCCGTTACTGCGCGACATTCCATATTCCGACGCAAGGAAAGCGTCCTTCGTCATACGCCCTGCCTTGTATTCGCCGTGCATACGAAAAATGTCGGAACCCGAACCTACCTGCCGCATCCCAACGCGACCGCTCAGCATCGTCCCACCGTGCACGACGATGGTCGGAAGATCGACGCTGGCCGCCCCCATCATGTAGGCGGGCGCCGTATTGTCGCATCCTGTTAGCAAAACCACGCCGTCGAGCGGGTTTGCGCGAAGTGTCGCCTCGAGCTCCATACTCATCATATTGCGGAAGAGCATTCCGCTCGGACGCATGATGGAGTCGCCGATTGACATCGTAGAAAACACAAGCGGAAAACCGCCAGCTTCGAGCACACCGCGAGCAACCCATTCCGCCAGTTCCGTGAGATGGGCGTTGCAGGGGACCAGATCGGATGCCGAGTTGGCAATGCCGATTACGGGTTTGCCCTCGAACATATCTGGTAGCGCACCACGCGCCTTGAGGTGGGTGCGGTGCTCATACCCGGTATTGTCAATACGCTTAAACCATGCCTCGCTACGGAGAGGTTTTTTGTCGACGGTCATCATGTTCTCCATTCGAAGCACCCCTCCCCGCCATCTTCGAGAGCGATGGGTTGCATTCACTATTCGTCGGAACGGTATTGGCGAGACGCCGCAGATTGCAGCTCCTCGCCAGAATGTTGCTATTTCTTGATTTCGGCTGCGAGCTTGTCGATGTATCCGCTCGCGATGCGGTCGACTTCGCCTATCGCGGTCTGCTCCTGGATGAAGAAGTTCAGCGACTGGATATCCGAATACGAAGCATCACGACGCAGGCCAAATGCGATGCCCTGCTTCGAAATTGCAGGCTCGGGGTTAAGCGTCACCCAGCGATCCTTGCCCGTCGCTGAAAACAGCGTGTTGCTGTCGCTGTCATCGACGAGGATGTCGCCTCTCCGTGAAGAGAGCGCCAGGCGAGTGGCATCGATATCGGGCAGGCGCAGGATCGTTGCATTCTTGATCTGGCGCGTCAGTGTTCCGTCGATTGCCGTGCCCGACATGATGATGATCGTCACGCCGGCGACGTCGAGATCTGCGATAGACTTCGGTGCCGTGGAGAACTTCGGATTTGCCTTGTCGTAAACGCCGGAAACTTCGTACTGAACGACCGGGTGACTGAAGGCGATCGCCATAGCCCGCTTGGGATTCTGGTTCAAAGCCATGGACAGGTCCCAGCGATTGGCCTGCAGGCCGGCAACGATGTTGTCCCAGGTCGTGTCGACGATTTCAGCTTTTACGCCAAGGGCGTCCTGAGCAAACTTCTTGCAGAGGTCGACGAATGTACCGCTGTATTCGCCGCTTTGAGGATCGCGAATAACGTGCGGGGGCGCGACTGCCGCGCCGCACCGGAGCGTTCCGCGCTTCTGGATTTCCTGCCAGTAACCTTCGGCAGACTGGGCATAGGCCTGACCTGCTCCGGCGAGAACTGTCGCGCCGAGGATCAACCCGGTGATGAGCTTCGTAAGTTTCATTTTAACACTCCCAAATTGTTGCTGCTGTTCCGTTGATTGCTTTTATTCGCATGCATCTGTTCGGTGGGTTCTGCTAGGTTGGTTTCCTTTCGATCGTGTCTAATCGGCGCTCGGCCTGTCAAAAACAATCTTGGCACCGATTGTCATTGTCGACAATAGCCCTTTGAGGGTTCGGCCAGAATTTTTTCGATGCGATGGTCTGCACTAGAGGCTCGGCCGGCTCCCGTGATGTGTCGGGAGCCGGTTGCTACCCGCGGTGTTAGTCCGCGGGTCGCGCGGCCGCGCTCATATAGGACGTATAGACCAGCCAGCCCGCATCGATTGGAATGGTGATCCCGGTGATGGCGGACGCGGACGGAGAGCACAGGAAGAAGATTGCATCTGCAACCTCCCTCGGCTCGACGAACCGTCGCAGCGCGGATCTGGAAATGACAACAGAGGGGTCGCGTTCGCCGCGATCGATGCGGCTCTTCATCGCCTCGGTCATCGTATATCCGGGCGCTACCGCATTGACACGGACACCCTGCGGACCAAGTTCGGCGGCCATGATTTCGGTCAGCATCTTCAGCGCCGATTTGCTCATGGCATATGCCGGCTGTGGCCAGGGCTGGAAAGTGGTCAGCGAGCAGAGGTTCACAATCGATCCGCCGCCCGATTGCGCCATCTGCTCGCCGAAGGCGCGCGCAGTGAGCATCGTTCCGCGAAGGTTGACGTCGATGATGCGATCGAATTCCTCGACCGGCATTTTCGTCACCCTGGTGGCGTTCTGCAAAATGCCGCCAGAGTTCACAAGTGCCGACACAAGCCCATGCTCTGCATAGACTGCCTCTTTGAATTGCGTCACCGCCTGCTCGTCAGACACATCAAGATGACGGTAGCTGACCGCGGCACCCAATTCGGCAGCGATTGCCTTTCCCCGTTCGTCGTTGATGTCTGCGATAACAACCCGCCAGCCGGCAGACACGAAACCGCGCACACTGGCCTCGCCAATCCCGCTTGCGCCGCCGGTGACAACCGCGAGCGGCGAAGAGGTTTGTTCATTTGTACTTGCCATTGCTGATCTCCTTAAAAATCTTCTTTCATGTCACGCGGCTAAGCGTGAAGGTGGGCACCTTAACGGTGGGCCCGTTTGCCTTGAGGGTTCACACTGCCATTTTGACGAGCAGGCGCGTTTCCGCGGCATTGACCAGTCGCGTGAGCACCCAGCCGATAACGAAGTAGACGAGAGCCGCGGTCGTCAGTACCTCGACAGGCCTCGCAGTCACGTTCGATATGTTTTGGGCCGTGTACATAAGTTCGACCACGCCGACTGCCGAAACGAGCGCACTCTCCTTGAAGAGGCTCACCAGGTTCGACATTAGATTGGGAATGGCGCGTACGATTGTCTGTGGCGCGACCACATACATCATCTTCGAAAAACGGCTCAGACCAAGCGCTTTGCAAGCATCGTGCTGATCTTGCCCGATCGACCCTAAGGCAGCCCGAAAGGACTCGCTGGTGATCGCCGATGTATAGAGTGTCAGGGCAATCACGGCCGAGATGAAGGGACTGAGTTCAACGTCGAAAATGATCGGGAAACAGAAGAAGACCCAGAACAAGGTGATCAGGACCGGCGTACCGCGCAGCACCTCGACATAGAGAGAGCAGGCCCAGCGGACCGGTCGAACGTTGGACTTGCGTCCAACACCGATGAGAAAGCCGAACACAACGCTTGCCAATCCGCAAAGCACCGTAATCTGGAGGGTCAGAACGAGCCCTTTGAGCAACGCCGGGCCGTATTGCAGAACAACAGAGAAATCGAGATCTTGCATGATCTTACACCTTGTTCATACGCTCCAGCCGGTGTTCAAAGAACGCGGCTAGACGACCAAAGGGGATTGCGACAACCAGATAAAATGCCGCGAGGAAGGTAAACGTCTCGATTGGGCGGTAGGTCTGGGTCGAGAGCTGCTTGCCCTGATACATCAGGTCGGCAACACCCACGAGTGCAACAAGCGAGCTTTGCTGAAAGATACCAATCGCATTTGTGATCAGGACCGGCGTCGCGGTCCTGATTGCCTGGGGTAGCACGATGTATCTAGTGTAGTTCCAACGGCCGAGGCCAAGTGCGACACCAGCATCCCTTTGCGCTGCGGGAATGGACTGGATGGCAGCCCTGAATGCTTCACCGTTGAACGCCGTTTGGTTCATTCCGAGGATGAGGACACCCATGAATACCGGCGACCACCACACCTCGAAGATCATCGGTATACAGAAGAAGAACCATACGACCTGAACGAGGACGGGCGTACAACGAAACAGGTCGATATAGAAGCGCGCGATCCACCGTATCGGTGCGATGCGGGCATTCGAGAGCAGGGCTAGGGGAAACCCGGCAACAAGCCCGATGATGTTTGCCCACACCGTGAGCTGGAGGGTGATTTTTAATCCCTCCAGAAGCGCTGGCCAGGCATTGAGGACGAAAAAGAAATCGATGTTTTGCATGGTCGTTCGTCCATCTCAGCGATCTGCATGCAGCACGTTGTGGATGAAGTCACGCGCCCTGGCGGTCTTCGGCGCACGGAAGAATTCGTCAGGTGGAGCGTCATCGGCAACGACACCGCCATCGCAGAAGACCACTCGAGTTGCGATCTTCTTTGCGAACCACATATCGTGCGTGACGATCATCATCGGCATGCCGCCGTCCGCGAGCTCGGTCACCATGCTAATCACTTCGTTCACGAGTTCCGGATCGAGTGCCGATGTCACTTCATCGAACAGCATCAGTTTCGGGTCGAGCATCAACGCCCTTGCGATCGCGACGCGCTGTTTCTGACCGCCGGAAAGAGCAGCCGGATAGGCCTTGGCCTTGGCCTTGAGCCCAAACCGGTTGAGCAATTCGAGTGCGCGCGCTTCTGCCTCATCACGCCTCACGCCACGTGACCGAACGGGCGCAAGAGTGAGGTTGCCAAGCACGGTGAGATGAGGAAAGAGCGTGTAACTCTGAAAAACCATACCGATCTGCTTTTGCATTTCGGCGTTGATGGTCGTCTTTATCGGCGCGCCGGCGATATAGTTTTTGCCGTCAACTTTGATCTCACCGCCCTGGACATCTTCGAGCCCCATGACGCAGCGGAGAAGCGTACTCTTTCCTCCGCCGCTGGGACCGATTACGAGCAAGCGGTCAGTTTTCTGCATGTCGAGGTTCAAGCCATTCAGGACTTTAATCTGTCCCTGCGCATAGCTTTTTTGCAGGTTTCGTATCGAAATGAAGCTCTGGTCTGTCATCAGGGTCTCCTGAATCGAAGCCTGATCAAACAGGCGGTTAGGGAACGTCCGACCCACAAGCTCGCGGGCCAGACGCGATATTAGCGCGGGCCTACGAATGGGCCACAACGCTCGATGGCGATACGTACAGTCTCTTCCGGATCCCGTTCCCACCAGTCCAGTTCAGAGAAGAGTTCCAGCTCGAACGGACCGTCGTAACCGATGTCATCAAGCCATCCCCGAATGGTAGCGAAATCAATCACCCCATCGCCCAACATGCCACGATCGCGGAGATTCCGCGTCGGGACTAGCCAGTCGCAATAGTGGAACGTGTGGATGCGGTCTTTCCCGGCACGGCGAAGCTCTCGCTCAAATGCGGGGTCCCACCAGCAATGATAGACGTCCGCGACCAGGCTGGCAGCTTTGTCACCTAACTCGTCGATAAGATCATTGGCATCCGTGATCAGGTTCAGCGCGCTACGATCGCCGCAATACATTGGATGTAACGGCTCGAGCCCAAGTTTCACACCTGATGCCTCCGCGTAAGGGGCAAGTTCGGCCAGAGCGTCATGAATGCGTCTTCGCTGACCGGCCAGATCCTTGTCACCTTTCGGAATACCTCCCACCACCATGACGACACAGGGTGCGCCGATCGTTGCTGCCTGATCAATGATGCGGCGGTTCTCAGCAATTTTTGCTCGGTATGCTGCCGGATCGGTTTCGCTGACCCATGCACTCGTGCAGAGTGAGGCAACCCACATTTGAGCATCGCGCAAATGCTTCGCGGTTTGCATCACGCCGTAATCCTCCAAGAAATTACGCCACACCGCGATGCCCTTGATTCCCTGGCGCGAATAGCCTTCGATCGCCTGAGGCATGGCCCACTTTGGGGTCGTGATCTGATTGATCGCAAAGCGTGTAAGATCGTACTGGGTCACGCGAAAGCCTCCTGTGCGCGTCTTGCGCCGGTTGCAGCTGCATTGATAGTGATGCCGTCGTCCTCAAACACGATACCGTGGTGGTTGCGGGCGAAGTCGGCAGTGATTTTGCCGTTGGAAAGATCGTCAGCGATCAGATCGAGCGAGCGCTTGAGCGGATCGCCGTATCCACCGCCGCCGGCCTGTTCGTGTCGGATGACGACATCGCGTCCGATGGTGCGGGTGATCTTGGCCGGAAGGCGCGTGTTTTCGCCCTCCGGATCGAGGATATTGACGCAAGGTGCGGCGGGCTTGCCTCCGAACAGTCCATAGGGCGCGTGATCGTGCCGGTCTGCGCGTATCTGCAGAACGGCTTCTTCGGCGAGCAGGCGGTAAGTCCGGATAAGGCCGAGACCGCCGCGGTATTCGCCGGCCCCGCAGGAATCGGGACGCAGGCTGTACTCGTCCATCATAAGAGGGTAGCGGACTTCCAGCGTTTCCACCGGCAGGTTCGACATGTTCTGCGAGGGATTGGTGACGCCCTCGACACCGTCCTTGTTCCAGCGGCCACCCCAGGCGCCGTTGATCATGTCGACAAGAACGAACGGTTCGCGAGTTTCCTTATCCCAGCCGCCGAAGGCCAGAACCGTGTTGCCGCCCTCACCTGCCGCCATGACCTTTTTGGGAGCGATCTGCGACAATGCTCCTAGGACCGTGTCAACCACGCGATAGCCGGTCAGAGCCCGGGCAGCCACCGGCGCCGGCATCTGCGGGTTGAGGATAGAGCCTTCCGGGGCGGAGATGGTGATGGCGCGATACACGCCGGCATTGTTCGGCACCTCAGCGTCGAGCGCACAGCGCACTGACAGATAGGTAGCGGACTTGACGAAGGACAGTGTCGAGTTGATCGCGCCCTTCACCTGCGGTGAGGATCCCGCGAAATCGACATCGAGGTGATCACCCTTGACAGTGAGCTTGACCTTGATCGGGATTGCGTCCGTGGAAAACCCGTCGCCGTCGATGAAATCCTCGAAATAGTAGTCACCATCCGGCCACGAGCGGATAGCGGCACGCGTAAGTTGCTCGCCGTAGTCGATCAGATCATCGAAATAGCTGTCCAGTTCGTCGGCACCGTAGCGCTCGATGAGGCGAAGCAATTCCCGTTCGCCGAGATTGCACGTCGCGAATTGCGCTTCAAGGTCGCCGAGGACCAGCTCTGGCAGGCGCACGTTTTTGGTAATAATGCGCATTAGCGTTTCGTTGACCACGCCCTTTTCGTAGAGCTTCATCGGCGCAATACGAAGGCCTTCCTGGTAGATCTCGGTCGAATCCGCGGCATTCGAGCCAGGGACGCGGCCGCCGACGTCGCAGTGATGCGCGATGACCACCGAGAAGCCGCGAAGCCTATCGGCGTGGAAGATGGGCCGGATCATGAAAATGTCCGGCAGGTGCATGCCGCCCTCATAGGGGTCGTTGAAGATGATCACATCGCCGGGCGCAAGGTCGTCGGCGTACTTTGCCATGATCACATCCATTGCATCCGGCACGGCGCCAAGATGCAAGGCGACCGTTTTTGCCTGTGAGAGGATGCGCCCATGCTTGTCGCAAAGCGTCACGGAGTAGTCGAGAACATCACGGACAATCGGGGAGCGGGCGGTGCGCATGACCGCAAAGGCCATGTCGTCCACAATCGTATCGAGTGCATTTTTGATGACCGCAAAGGTTATCGGATCGTTGGTTTTATGGGCCATGAGGCTGTTCCTTCCGAAAGGCTCAAGCAAGGGTGGCGACAACGTTGCCGAAGGCGTCGAGGTCGGCCGTTGCACGCGGAGGAATGACGATGGTGGTGTCTGGGCTCTGAATGATCAGCGGTCCCTGCACGCCCCCCTGAAAGGTGCTGCGCTCGTAGATCGGTGTGTCCACCCAGCCCTCGCTTCGCGAGAAATAGATCTTGCGGGTTTCAGGACCGGCGTCGGTCCTTTCCGGAGCATGGGGTACAAAACTCAACCTGTTGCCGGTATTGCCGCTGGCGTTGAGGCGGATGTTGACGATTTCGACGCTATCATCCGACGCATAGCCGTAGATGCCCTTGTACACCTCTCGAAAGGCGGTGCGGAGCCACTCGCGGTCGCCCTCGGCGACTGTCTCCGGCAGGGCGATCGGTAATTCGAAATCCTGACCTTTAAACCGCAGGTCGGCTTCGAAGCCGCATTCGACCTGGTCGGCCGAATAGCCTTCTTCCGCCAGCGAGGCGATAGCCTCCGCACGCATGTCCCTGAGCAGGCTGTTGACCTGGTCGATCGGAAGCTGGTCGAGCATGCCGTTCAAGCTCCGCAGGAAGTAGCGTTCCACTTTGGCAGCCAGCATACCGGTTGCCGTGAAGACGCCGGGAGATTTCGGAAATATGACGCGGGAGATGTTGAGCGTACGCGCTA
Organism: Brucella anthropi ATCC 49188; assembly: GCF_000017405.1. Taxonomy (NCBI): domain Bacteria; kingdom Pseudomonadati; phylum Pseudomonadota; class Alphaproteobacteria; order Hyphomicrobiales; family Brucellaceae; genus Brucella; species Brucella anthropi. The sequence continues at coordinate 115,933 of NC_009669.1, read as the reverse complement.
GGTCGCAGGCGTGCACCGGGCCGGATCCGCCGAAGGCAAGGATCGCGAAGTCGCGTGGATCAACGCCGCGTTCTACTGTGACTGCCTTGATGGTGCGAGCCATGTTGATGTTGACCACTTCACGGATGCCGAAAGCAGCGTCCTCGATCGACAGGCCCAGCCTGTCGGCGAGGTCGCGCTTTACGGCCGCGCGAGCACCTTCAACGTCAAGTTTCATGCTGCCCCCGGCGAGCGCTGAAGGCAGAAACCCGAGGACGACGTTGGCGTCCGTGACGGTCGGAGACTGCCCGCCTATACCGTAGCAGACAGGGCCAGGATCGGCGCCAGCTGACAGCGGGCCGACGTGCATGAGGCCCCCTTCGTCGATGCTTGCGATGGAGCCCGCACCGCTGCCGACTTCGGCAACGTCGACGGTCGGCACGCGCATGAGATAGCCGCCGGCCTTGATGAAGCGGCTCGGCGTCGAAATACCGGCGCGGAACTCGTATTCATTGGCACGCGACAGTTCGCCCTTGTGGATGAGCGAGGCGGAAGCGGTTGTTCCGCCCATGTCAAAGACCACGAGATCCTTTTCACCCATGGCCTCGCCGAGACGTCCAGCGCCAACCACACCGGCGGAGCGGCCCGAGGATATGAAGAAGACCGGCTTTTCCTGCGCCATCTTAGCGCTTGAAAGACCGCCGTTGGAGTTGCTGATCAGGAGGGGCGCCGAGACGCCGATTTCCCGCAGTCCATTTTCGAGACGTTCGAAGTAGGCGCGCAACGAAGGCAGGACGTAAGCGTTCACCGCCGTCGTGGAGGTGCGCTCGTATTCGCGGATTTCCGGCAAAACGGAAACGGAAGCGGTTACCCACATGTTCGGGAAGTGCTTGTTCATCACCTCGAGCGCGCGCGTCTCGTTTTCCGGATTGCGGTAGGAGTTCAGGAAGCAGATAGCGACGGATTCAACGCCCTCGCTTTCGAAGAAGCGGCCGATCTCGATAACTTCCTGCTCGTTGAGCGGCTTGAGGATGCGACCGTCGGCAGTCGAACGCTCGTCGACTTCCAGGCGGAAGCGGCGCGCAATGAGCGGCACGGCCTTTTCCCAGCTCAGATCGAACATGGTCGGCGTGCGAACGCGGCCGATTTCTAAGACGTCGCGAAAGCCCTTGGTCGTGATGAGGCCCGTCTTGGCCCCGACCTTTTGCAGAAGCGTATTTGAACCGACTGTCGTGCCATGAACGACTTCAGTCACCTTGCTGACGTCCAGTCCGGCCGTCTCCGTGATTTGACGAATACCGGTCAGGACAGCCTGTTCAGGCTTGGCGGGTGTCGAGGGGACCTTTGTGAAAAAGGTTTCGCCAGCGTCACCAAATAGCACCAAGTCGGTGAAAGTTCCGCCAATATCAACGCCAATGCGCGCGTTGTCCATCGTTTGCCTCCTGCGCATCCGCGCCGTTTATCGGGTCAAGTTCTCCCGCAGCCGGGGTAAACCCCGTCCGTTGGGTGGTTTATGGGTGAATTTTCTTGGTCAGTGAGAGCGGACTGACGTATGCCAAGGGATTGACAGCCGCTCTATCCCTTCCATGATGTTGAACAACAGCGATCCCATTGCGATGAGGAGCGCCAGACTGACGAACAGGCCGGGCGTATCGAATTGCCCTTGCGCCGAGAGAATTGCGAATCCGAGCCCTGAAGAGCCGCCGACAAACTCACCGATGATCGCCCCGATCAGCGCTAGCGAGATCGCCACCTTCAGCCCGGCGAACATGCTCGGCAAAGCACAGGGAAGCCGGATTTTCGTGAGAATTTGCCACTTGCTGGCGCGGCCGACGCGCGCCAGATTGACCATGTCGGGGTCGACGGATCGAAGGCCAAGAACCGTGTCGATTACGATGGCGAAGATCGCAAGCATGACCGCAATGGCAATTTTCGGTTCCGGCCCTATACCCATCCAGACCACAAAAAGCGGCGCCAGTGCGACTTTAGGTACTGAGTTCAGCGCCACGAGGAAGGAAAATACTGGTCGTTCAAGCGTCTTCGACGATACGATGACGATTGCCAACAGAACCCCGAAAACCATCGCAAGAAGAAAACCGATCAGGGTTACGGCCAAGGTCACCCCTGCATTGTACAGAAAGAATGATGGCATTCTCCAGAACTCCGCCCAAACCGCCGATGGGGACGGGAGCAGGATCGGCGAAATCGCAAAGAACCTTACGGACAACTCCCAGACAGCCAGTGCGGAAACCAGCATAACGAAGCCTGGAAGTAAGCGAGCGGCGATTGATGTCTTGTCACGCATTCTTGAAAATCCCCAGCTTCGTGAACACCTGGCGGATGTGACCGCTATAACGGCCAAATTCCGGGGTCTCCCGCACTAACAGTTCGCGTGGACGTGGGAGGTCGATATCGAGGATTTCCACGATCCGCCCGGGATGCCGATCAAGGATCACCACGCGATCCGAGAGGAAAACTGCTTCGCTGATGCTGTGCGTGATGAAGAGGATCGTCTTGTGCGTCTCCTGCCAGATGCGCGCCACCTCCACGTTGAGGTCGTCACGTGTCATGGCGTCAAGCGCTCCGAACGGTTCATCCATCAGGAGAATGTCGGGATCTGTCAGGAGGGCTCTACAGATTGATGCTCTCTGGCGCATACCACCTGACAACTCCCATGGCCGCTTGTTTTCATATCCGCCGAGACCGAAGCGAGCGAGTTGCGCGCTGGCCCGCGTCTTCGTCTCAGCAGTTACCTTGCCTTTGATTTCGACCGTGAAAAGAACGTTTTCGAGGATGGTGCGCCAATCGAGGAGCATGTCCCGCTGAAACACCATTCCAAGACCGTCCGGCGGACCATTGATGACCTGCCCGCGAGTGGATATGCCACCTCCGGAAATTGGTTCCAGCCCGGCGATGCACTTGAGCAAGGTGCTTTTGCCGCAGCCGCTGGGACCGAGGATACTGACGAATTCACCCTTCTTTATGTCGAGGTTTATGTTCTCTAGAACGAGCAAACCCTCTTTGCCGCCATAGCGCTTGTCGACGTCGGCAACCTGGATGTAGTTGTCTCTGACCTGATCAAGCATCGTGGCGTCACCCGATGAATTCGTTGGTGAAAATGTCAGAGAGCGCGAGGCCCGACGGGATTGCGCTTGCCTTTTCCATTGTGCCGAGAGCGGCCTTCCAGTCTTCCTCGGCCTGCCAGCCAATCGGCTTGCCTTTGGTAGCTTCGGTATTAAAAGTCTCGATGGTCATCTCGATCTGACGGACAAGCACGTCCTTGATCAGTTTTGCATTCGGACGCTGCTGAATCATGGCTTCCGCGCCTTCCGCCGCGTTTCCATCGCGTAGATACGCCCAGGCCTTTTGCTGGGATGCCACAAGAGCCTTGAGGGCATCACCTCGTTTTGAAATAGTCGCGTCGCTTGCAATCAGGCCATAGCTCGGAAAGTTCACGCCGGCATCGCTAGCCAGGATGCCTCTCGACGGTCGCACGGCTTCCGCTGGAGGGATGATCGACGGTCCGGTTGAGAGGATCGCATCCGCGCGGCGTGTCGTGTAGGTGCTCCAGAGTGCGGCCGGATCAACCAGAAGCAGTTCCACGGTGGAGCGATCCAAGCCGCCCTGCGCGAGCCAGAAATCAATGAAAGGCGCCCATGGGCTTGCAGCGAAACAGACGATGCTCTTGCCTTTGAAATCGGCGACCGTTTTGTAGTCGGAATCACGGTCGACAACCGCGGCCAGGTCAGTGGCGCGACCAAATCCGGCAATCCCTTTTACTAGCGCACTCTTGACGCGCGCTTGCGGAACGAGGCCCAACTGTACCTGTCCGACGTCGACCTGGCCTGCATTTACAAGCTGCAGCGTGTTGCCCGAACCTCGGCCGTCTTGTACATAGACCTCAAGGCCGACGTCCTTGAACCAGCCCTTAACCTGACAGAGATGCATAGCCGCCTGAACGCCCCAGGGGGCGAAGTCCATGCGCGCCGACAACGGCTGAAGGCCTTGCGCACGACCGATAGCAGGCGCAGCGACCATTCCGATGGAACCTCCGAGAAAGGCCCTGCGCGATATCTTCAACGGATTCCCACCCAGTTTCATTGACGCACCCCTTTTTGTTCGTTATAGAACTATTTAGTTTATTAACGAGAGAGCTAGTCCCTTTGTCGGAATGAGTCAACAGAATTTTTGTGGAGGACGTGCAGTTAGTTCGGTTATGTAGTGAGATCAGCAACTTAACTGGCGAAACGGCACCAACCCCGCGCAAGATCTAGCGATTTGCGTGGCGGCTTGGTTTCGGATTAATTGTTTGTTTCGAAGCCCTGTTCACTGGGCATTCACAACGTATTGGATCAGGGAATGCGTATCGAGACCGAGGTGGGAGCCAAAAAGAAGAGAATTCGCGATCCGCGCCGGACGCAACAGCACATCATTGAGTGCGCTATCGACGAGTTTACCGAGCGGGGATTTGATGGCGCGCGCATTGACGCGATTGCCGAGCAATCTCAAACGAACAAAAGTCTCATCTACAAATACTTCACAAGCAAGGATGAGCTATACATAGCCAGCCTGTCACATACATATGAGCGGCTTCGTGCGTCCCAACACGAGATCGACCTCGATGAGAATGATCCCGTGAATTCCATGCGGAAACTTGTCGAATCGACCTTTAATACGTTTGCCAATAATCCGCAGATCGTAAGGATGATGACTCACGAGAACGTACAGAATGCACGGTTCTTGAAGCAAGCCCTCAGCATCAAACTTCTGTATACACCGCTCCTTGAAAAGCTCAGCAACGTTATTAAAATTGGTCAAGAACAGGGTTTGTTCAGAGAAAACGTCGATTTAAAACATCTATACGTCTCGATTTCGGCTTTGGGGTATTTCTATTTCTCGAACACGCACACGCTTTCGATTGTCTTGGACGAGGATTTTCAGAGTTCGAAACATATTGTCAACCAACGCGAACAAGCGGTAGACATGGTGCTTTCGTACCTGCAAAATAGAGATATTCCAAATTTGACCAGTATTCGAATTGAAAGCTGACAGTCGGCAACTCTACAAATTAATCTCCGATAATATATCTCGAAGCATGCGTTGACTTGGCATTTATGGTTTGAATACTTATTATTATAATAATTAACCCTTCCAAAAACATACTATCAACTAAAACAAGTTGTGAAAGAGTCTCGACTGCTTCATTCACAATCATAAAAGGAAGAAAGGGCTCTGCCCTCTCTCCCCACAAGCATCGCCTCGACCTTTCGATGCAGCAAGTCGGTCGCACCATTTCAGGTGCAACCGCGTTGCGCACCATCAGGCAGGGCGGGCTTTGCCCACTCTTCGCCGCTGCTTGCCCCCTCTCTCCCGGTCTGACTTGCGACGCCGCAGGAGCAGGAGCGGGGCTCCTGCCCCATGGGCAAGAGCAAGACCGCTTCGCGGGAAAAGGGAAAATGGAGAGCGAAATGGTAAAAAGTGGCGAGGAAATGCCTGTCAGGCTCGTGGTGGCTACGGATGCCCACATGCAGGCTGTTGGAAAGAGAAAGGATCAGCGGGGCGCTGGCGAGAACAGGGTTGATCTTTTCGATGCCGAGCATGCAAGACGGCTTCTGGAGCTGGCGGCCGCCGAAACGAACGCGCGGAGCGTGGTCATAGACTACAGGCCGGGAAATGTCGCTGACGCGATCGATAAGCTGGTCTATATCGCCGCTTTTCTGATTTCCGGTCGAACGACGCTGGCAAAGGACGAGATGAAAAGGGTGTTGAAGAGCGTCGAGAACTTGGATTAAGAATTGCAAAAAAGCCCGCTCAGTGGCGGGCATTTTATCACCTATATTTTTACCTTCAATGAGACGGTCAATGCAGAAACGATATCATCATCAAAATCGTACGATGCATCCAGATACGGTCGGCCTGTGGCGGGGTTGACGATCTCATTAGAAACTTCACCGCCGGTAAGCACCCCTATCAATCCGCCGACCCGGAGTTCAACGCGTTCATTTGGCGTGTAGGATGCTCCTCCTGCTAGCGTCCAGGTATCAGTCTGGTTGCCGATCGTGGTAGACGTGCCGCGATCCCACGAGATCTGGACCGCACCGCTCCACTCGTCGTTGAATTTATGGCCTATGCCTGCCGATACCGTCCAGCCGTCGCGATAGAGCAAGTCCAGTGACGTTGCCCGCACGCCCTTATAATAAAACGGTATATCCTGCAGTACGCTCCAATCGGTCCATTTAAGCGAGCCAAAGGCGAGCCACCCCGGCGCAATTCCCGACTGCATTTTCAATTCAACGGACTGTGGAAGTTTGGCGGATCCGTTCACGTCCCATGATCCGCCTGCGAGCGGATTGCCGCCAGCTCCTGGCGGAAGACCCTTGAGATTGAGCGTTCCGGTGATCTCATCAAGCTTGACCTCGGAATTATAAACGAGGCTGGCTCTTAATGAGTATTCCGGGATTTCATATGCAACGCCGCTGCGCCATCCCCATCCGTCGGCTTCGAGGGTTAACCGACCGATTCCGTTCCAGCCAAACGGATTAGTAGGAATTGGGGCTACCAGTTGCTCCTTGAAACCGTCCATTGCTTGGTAAAACACGCCGCCGATAAGCCGAAGCTGGGCCTTCTCGCTGACGTCGAATTTATAAGAACAGGTTCCGGAATAGCCATCGCTGTTCATTTTTGTTTCGGTGTTATCGTTGGCGCCAGCCCAGTTTCGACCGGGATTTGTATGTGCGCCCCATGGCTGCGAATAGTCGAGAAGGCAATCAAGGGAATCGGTGATACCGACCTTGAGACCGATACGAGGAACCCAATAAGCCTCAGATTCCTTAACACCGTCGGTTCGTCCCCCACCGACAGGACCATCCCATGGGCTGCTATCCTTGACATTGTTCAATTTTCGGTTTGGCATGACGTAGATGGTGGTCGCTTCGGTAGCGAACCGATCCGGATTAAACAGCAGATCGATATTATAACCGCCACGTTCCAATCCACCGGCGTAGACCTGTCCAGCGGATGCGATAATAGCGCAGCTGGCGCAAAACAGGGCCTTCAAAGGCAGTTTGACCATTAATTCCCCTCCGAGAATGGTGAAAGTTATCCCCTTTGAATAGGACAAGCCCCCTGCCCTTGATAATGAATATTATCAAAGTCTAGGTCACGTCCGACGATCTAGACTGCCAGACTGCGACAAAAACCGTTTTAGATTTACTCCGGCGACTAAAATGTACGGCGGAATGGCAAGTGAATAGTGACCACAGTTTAATTGCAGAACATTCGGATTTACGCCAGCATTATTCAGACTTTCCAACAGAGCAATTGACAATTCTTGCAGTACAACCTTGTCTCTTTTGGCCAAAACAATCTGAATATCCAATGCCGGTCGGGCGAGACTGTAGGCGTAATTTCCCAGATCGAGCGGTGCCCAAGCCCTGTGCAGATGAGACAGGTCTATTGTAGGCTCAAAGCTCTCGCGTATGGCTCGCGTTGCGCGCCCGGTCCAAACCATACCGGCAAGACTACCGGCTGTGAGAAACAGCGAGGCTTTCTTAACGTTGGCGTCATGGGCTGCTACCAATCCTGCGACCCACGAACCGAGGCTCATTCCGAGTACGGAGATTTCTTGATACCCTTCGCTTTTGAGCCAGCGGATGAGCTTCTGTCCATCCCACACGGCCTGCCGTAGCGACTGAACCGTTCGACCGAGATTCGCGCTAAGCATATAATCAGCATAGTGGGACCCCGGACGGCTGCGTTCGAAGTGATAGGGCATAGCAATCTCAACGACCGTGATGCCCCTTTTGGACAAGTAACCCGCTATTTGTCGGTTGCGGGATCGTGCGTTCCAATGATGAAATATCACCAGTGCCTTGTCCCGCGAGCCGCTATCGGTGATCTTCGACCAGACCAGGTTATTTTCCTCAACGTCTGTCAAAATGTCAGATGGAAATTTGAGAAAATCGCCTGCCCGCTCGAAATCATTATCGTTGCCGAGCGGCGCTCTGAAGAACGATGGCGTAGCTGCGGCCTGCACCCCGAGCTGGCAGAATTCCTCGAGATTGGTAACATTTGCAGAGCCCGGAAACGCACGTTCTGCGTCCAGAGTAACGGCTGTTGCTTTTTTAGCATCTTCTCCGCGTCGTGCCCGTTTCTCATCCCATTGATCAAGCCAACTATGAAACACTTTGATTACTTACCTCACTCGCACGCCGGGGCCCAAAAGCCGGATCAAATAAGCCATAAATAGCGATTAAGAGCCCGGCAAACATCAGCACCGTAAAGCCGGAAAACGCGTCGATAGATAAATAGCTTGCGAATAGAAGCGCCACAACCGCGGTCATTTTCCACAATGACACTTTGAAATGATTTCCGGCCCCTGCGCGGATCACTCCATATATAAAGACAAAACTGGTCGATATGGCGATAAGCAGGCTGCTGTAGTGCGTAGGCATTCTATAGCTAATGCGGCTTTGCGCCTCTGGACGCTCGTATAAGATCGATGAAAGATCGCTAATTACCCAGGCAACGATACTCGTGCCATTTGAGGCCAGATAAGAGCTCTGCAGCTTCATAACGGTAGCGATAAGCAAGCCTAAGACCGTGCAGCGGAATACCCACAGCATGACCCAAAAGCCAGTCTCGCTTGGATTGCTCCAGCCGGAGTTGGTCTGCAATTTTGCAGCATCGCGGATTTTCGATAAGTCATTGATGACCGAATAAATCAGGATGAGACCGGCGAAAAAGAGATAAAAGGATAGGCACATATACAAGTAGGCGAGCGCTGTAAAAATGATCGCAACAGGTCTCGTTACGATTTCAGGACGAACTATCGCGATAGTGCCCCAATCCGTTGCGTAATTACCTCCTCCGTAGAGGAGAGGCATCAAACAGACACCGATCCACTGAAAAACACCTGCAAACAACAAGCAAATTAGGAAAACAGCCCAGAATGAACCCAATGACGCGTCAATAATTCGCGGCCATCCTCGGTCGCTGTCCGCGAGTGCGCCATCGATGAGCGTTCTCCGTTTTTCGTGCTTCCATGAATTCACCAGTTCGAACACGAAAGCGAGGAAGAGCGGTAGGAAAACCATGAACACAAACGTCCAGTTAGCCGCCCAAAGGAATCCAACCTGCTTGATAACGCCATCGGTACGAGTGAATTTTACGTTGTGAATGCCTATGATGAACGACAGGAATCCGAGCGCCGACATTCCAGCAAAAACCGAAGCAGACAGATTCAGCGGAGATCCTTCGCTGAATAACTCCTCCGTGCGCCTGGCAAGAGTTCGCCGCTCGCCTTGCTTATGGCCCACGTCTAGCGGTTTTACATACGCGGGTCCAATTTCGGCGGCGTCTTCGGTCGGCTGCGACGGTGTAACGCGATCGGCCTTCTTCAGTTCGCGTCGTTTGGCGACTAAGCGGGATTGAGAAGCACTGAGCTCTATAACCCATTCGCTTGTGGCCGCCATATCACCGCAACTCAAAACTCTGGCCAGCAAACCGATGTTGGTAGCACTAATTCCTTTCTCGTTCTCCTGAAACCAGAGCTGCACCGTTCGAAGATCCACGCCGGTCCGCTTGGGATCGACGAGAGTTATGGCTTGCGCGAGAAGTTCGGGCGTCCACGGGCCTGCAGGAAAGTTATCCTTGCCGAGCGGGCGACCAGCTCCGGCAGCGACGATGCGCTTGAACAATTCCTTGAAATCGCTCCCGTCATTCGGTGGGGGGAGAAAAAACTTTCCGTTCTTAATCAATCGCTTATCGGCTCAGATTTCGTTTCGCTTCGCAGTGTTTCGTATCCTATCGTGCGATATACCTTAATCAACGTTTTTATCATTTGGATTTTGGAATGACTGTTTCGTCAGAAAACTGGTGCATGGAGGAGGGAAACTAAGCGTCGGCTAGTAAGAGTCATCTAGAAATGCAGTTCTACTGAAGATCCTGCTTTCTAATATCGTACGCCGGGGATTGGTATAGGGATTTGCACTTATAATTCTCACCCATGTTCTGAAAATGACTTTCGGAGGCCATCATGGATGCAATCGGAAATGCGTTGGACTGGCGGGATGAAAGCAGCGTCGTTGACCTAAGCGAAGCTGGCCCGACTAAACGCCTGCTGGAACTGTCATCACTGGCAGCGGACCCGCGCCGGATCGTTGATTATGAGCCGCAAGATGTGGATGACGCTATAGGCAAACTGGTCTATCTCGCCGCTTCTCTTATCTCCGGGCGGATTACGCTCGCACAGGGCGAAATGGCGTCAGTTTTGAAAAGCGTCGATAAGAATATTTGATTGCTTTGGAAGCCCGCTAGCGGGCTTCATCTATTTGCGGTCTGTCGCAATCCATTCGCCGGATGATTGATCTTTGGCAAATCCAACCGTCCTCGCAATAGTTTGCGCTGACGGATTTTTTTTGACGTTAGTAACGCACTCGACCATGCCGTTGGCACCGTCAACAGGCCAACAATTCGCTAGTGAGACGGAAAGCTTTTCAAGTTCACTCCTATCCCACAATAGCGGATTTTTTTCTTCCAGCTTCCTCACGGCAAGCAATGCTTCAGCTTGAGTTGGCACATCGAGCTTGGCGCTCGCCGCTGGCTCATCGGGAACGGGACAAAGTGTAGGGTCGGCGTTGATCGCTGCAACGATATCGGCTTTTGCAATGGCTGTTGCGTTGCTCGAAGCGTTGGAGACTACAAACCAAGTACCGCCCGCGCCAACAGCGATGCCGGCGCTTGCTGCCAGTGCGAGAAGTGCGTTCTGATTCATTAGAGCTCCTTAAAGTTTCAAATTGAACCAATAGCGCCCCTTCAAACCTTGATAATCGGGAATGTCGAAATAGTAAGGGTCTTTTCGCATTGGACGAGCAATGGAGACGACCTTTCGACAACTATTTCCGCGATCCGAGTTGCCAATGTCTCGATATTGAACATCCTTGTACTGCTGAAGCTCTTTGTTCTGTTCCCTGATCTTGTTGGTGCAGGTGTTGATTGTCTTTTCGCAGCGGTTGGACAGCATTGCGCCGCGATCGCTCATATTGCTGGCTTCCTTGAATCCAGATGGGCAATCCTCGTAAGGCTGATATCCGGGTTTGCCAGACTTAGCTTCATGGCAAATGGGCCATGAGAAACCCGGTTTTGCCATGGCCTTGATCAACTTTGTCATTGGCGGGACGCAATAAGGGACACCATGCCACGAAGGGTTTGATGATGCTGCGCACAAAAGGACCTGGCAGCCCCAAGATGGCGTCCCTCCCGTGTCCTGCGCTATTGCAGCGGATGGCATCACGGCGATAGTGCCAAGGCCAGCGAGTGCAAACAGAAACTGCTTCATTTCAGGTCATCCTCATACTGTAGCGGTTGAATTGTGCCGAGTGGGCAATATGGCTTGATCGTGTAAGGGCGACCCTGTGACGAGATCTCCGGCCGCATAACTGCACAGGGCGATAAGTGTGAATGCGCAGAACCAGTAGATTCCAACGCGATAGACCAGGAGCTGATTTGGAATGTCGCGGCATACCGCGGGATAAGCAAAAACGCCGATCAAAAATGCGTCGAACGACATTTGCCGCTGCTCGTGGAAAAAGAGCGACGTCGTCAGTAACAGCGCCGCGATTATGCCGTGGACCCACCAGATTTTGGACGACGGGATGATAAGCAAAAACGATAACAGGATGGCCAGCAACAGACAGGCCATCGGATCGCGCGCGAAATTGAGCGCAATATGAGCGATTTCCGACAACTATCGGTCTGTCCTTTTTGGCTTTCTGCGCGCATCGGCGAAAGGAGGGGAAATCTCGCTTTTGCGCTCGGCGAGCAAATTGAAATCCGCAATTGGTTGACGATCGAGCGTCCTATCGACGGCCTTTCGCCGCCATTCGTTCATGTCCAGAACATAAGTCGCCCACATGCCATATCGCGCCGACATAGCGGCACGCTGATAGCCCATATATTGAGGATGAGTGAGGTAGGGCGAATCCACCCGTGCCCAACCGACGCGGAGCATTTCAAGAGCCAGATCATGTCCCCGTGACGTGCACCTGGCTCTCGGCATGGCTTCAGCATCATAACCGACGACGGCACATGTGACGGCGGAAGATCCGATCGTTCTTTTGAGCCAGGCTTTTGCAAAGGGGCCACATGGTACAGGCGGCGGTGCCTTCGTGACCTCCCTGTTCGTCCATTTGGGATCGAGCGCCCATTGCGGCAGTTCACACGCATCAATATCGGCAAGGCGAACTCGTTGGGCATAAGTCGGGAACCAAAGAGTCCGACCGTCCATAACTGCGACACGACCTTTGAAGATTGGAAGCGTGACCGGCTGGCTAGGGTGCACCGGGAGGCTGGCCGCTGGCGTGCGTTTAATAACGTCGGCTGCGAATGCTGACGTGGATGCGAGGGCAATTGATGCTGCTAAGATAAGATGTTTCATTGTTGGGCATTCCTCGTCCGTTCGTTCGCCGATTTGCTCAACATGATGGCAGGATGCTGAACGTCTTCGAATTGCCAGAGGCCTGCCCGCTTCTCGCGCGCATCCTGTTCGGCAACCGCGTACGCGGGATAGTAGGGAAGCCCGTTAGCCATCAGCGCTGCGAAGGCATAGCCGCTCGTAATCAATATGGTAGCAAGATCGAGACGATTTCCGCCGATTGTGGCGTAGCAAATGACATAGGATGTATCGGCAGTTTGCGCGACGGGAGCGCACACCGGTTTGGTGTCCTTGATGTATGCAGCGAACACGGCAAGCGATGCCTCGCCGCAGTCCTTCTTATACCCAGTCCTGTCGGTGAAAGAAGTTCCCCGAAGGCATGACTGAACACCGTAGAGACGATAGCGCTGACCTTCTGCCACCCATGTATCGCCAGATTCTAATGTAACGCCCGGTTGGAGGTCGAAATATCCCTCTGGCGCAGCAATTGCCGTTGGCGAGAATAGGGCCAGACCTAGCGTTATAAGCGCGTGCTTCATTGGCCTTTCACCCGCGGATCGGCCCACATTCCATAAGAGCCGTCTTCTCCGATCTTCTGCGCCTTCTCCAGATCCGGACGCTCCAGCTTCCCATCTTTCGTTTTTGCGATGCGGAGCGCGCCGAGAGAAAGCATCTGCTCCTCAAGCATATCAACCGTGTCTAGGCTTCCGGGATAATTGTAATATCCGTAGCACGTGACGTTTTGCTTCGGCGCGCGCTCCTCGCTTACGAAGGCCCGGCAAAAGAGGACCTTCGGCGATTGCAACATGATCTGCAGTTGCTGCTGCGCATAGTCAGCGCAAGAACCAGCATAGTCATCCTTACGGTTGACCATTTCGCCCTTGCAGGATTCCAGGCCGTAAAGATTTAGAACGGTCTTGTCATCAACACGGAATTCCGTTGGCGAAGTCGCCTTGTAGCCGGAAGCTGATGCAAATCCCTTTCGAGCTGTGACCTTCCCGTCCCCGTCATAATATTCAATGACAAGCACGGTCTTACCCGGCGACGCCAACGACTTGATGTAATCCTTGTTGATGGCTGGCGCTGCGATTGCGGCTGTTGCCAGCATACAACTGCTCATTGCGATTGCGATGGTTCTCTTCATTTTCTAGCCCTTACCGTCTTGCTTATTCGTTTTCCCTGATCATGGGGGGTTTATGATTTGCAAAAAAGCATGTATCACTTAGCCAAATCGGTATCATGCTATTATGAACTTAATCGGTTTTCGCCGCAATCTCAACAGCGCATGTGAGGTCGGCGACAAGAGCTAAAAGGGCTAGAATGGAAGGGCTATCAATCAAAGCGCTACTACTAAGCGCCGCACTGTACGCTCCGCTCGGGATTGCCGCCGCTTGCGCAGAAGAAACCGGCGGAATTGCGCCATTTGTGCAAGATAATGGCGACAAGCCGTCCGCTCAGAATGCATCCGGATCGCCATCTGTTTTGACGGTTTTCAATCGCCGCTGGCCAAGCGAAAGCAAAGAATTTGTTGTGGGCGCCGATGGCGTCGTCGCCATCGAGGATAAAAGCGGAAACGAGCCCAAAACGAGTAACCATATTGGCAATATACGGAGCGCCTATGTTTCCACTGGCTCTCTATCAGAGATTACCAATACGGATATTTCTGATCCGAATGAATCGTCCCGTTTCGGTAATTTATCCCTCGATAAACAGGCCGCAATATCCGTACCGGAATGCGGCCCCTCCCCCCTAACGCCTGACGAAATCAAATCACTCGTCGAACAGGCTGCTCGTCGACATCAAGTTGACGTTCTGTTTGCGACGGCAATCACTTGGGCGGAAAGCCAATTCGACCGTTCTCGCAATTCAGACAAGGGCGCTCGCGGTCCGATGCAGCTCATGCCGAAAACCGCTGAGCGTTTCGGCGTCCGCGACGTCTGCGATCCGGCGTCGAATATTGAAGGCGGCGTTAGGTACCTACGTGTACTTTTGGACGAGTTCCAAAACCCGCTTCTTGTTGCCGCCGCTTATAACGCAGGCGAAGGCCGCATCTATGAGTATGGCGGCGTTCCACCCTTCAAGGAAACAGTTGGCTACGTGGCCAAGGTCGTCAATTACCAACTCGGCGTGGCTATGCCAGCGCCGAAAAAGAAGCCCGTTGGCGGCGGTCGGAGATCTTCGCCGGTCATAGCGAGCGAAACTGAATCCGGGGTCATTGCAGTCAAGAAAACCGGCACCTTCGTTGGTGGCGTGATGCATTTTTAAAGGAGAGAAGGATGATCAACGAACAAAATAAGGTTTGGCATATCAGCGCTTCAAAGCTGGCTATTTGCCTTGGTTTGCTGGCCGCGGCGCAAATTGCCGGGGCAGATTTGGCGATGGCACAATCAGGTGGCGTTGGCGGTGCCTTCGCGCCGGTTCAGACCGTGTTCCAAGCTATCGTTGATTTCATTAGCGGCCCTATCGGACGCCTGTTTGCAATCATAGCCGTCATGGCGCTCGGTTTCCTCGCCTTTGCAGGCCGACTGTCTTGGTTTCTTGCAGGCGGTGTCATCCTCGGCATTGGATTGGTTTTCGGCGCTCCGTCAATCGTCGACGAGCTGATCAGCACGGTCGGAAACTAGCGATGGCCGAATACGAGGATGTAAAGCCGCAACTGACCCCGTTGGTGATCGGACTTACCCGATCTCCTACCATGTGGGGTGTTCCGTATATGGCGGTCGTCGTGGTTATCGGGATCACAATCATAGCATGGCTGGTCAGCAAGTCCTTCTGGACGCTGCTGCTGGCCCCGATCAGCTATGTGGTCCTGTTCTCCCTTTGCGCCTGGGACAACAAAATCCTCGATGTTCTCGAAGTCACCGCGCGCAAAACGCCCCGCACACGCAACAAGTCCTTCTGGGGAACTAATTCGTACGGACCATAGCAAATGTTGAAAGTCGTCAGGGAAGAACTCGGATTTGGCAAGGTCGCTCACAATGAGCGGCCTATGGCAACACATATCCCGTATCTGCGGCATCTGTCCGATACTGTGATTGGCTTGGAAAACGGCGCTCTAATGTCGGTCATTAAGCTAGATGGCCTCTTTTTCCAAACGGAAGATCAAGCCGAACTCAATATGCGCTCGAATGTTCAGAATACGATCATTCGAGCGCTTGGATCGAGCCGTTTTTCTGTCTGGTCGACTGTAATTCGCCGACAGGTCGATTCCGAAATTGGTGGCGCTTTCGATGACCCGTTTTGCGATCAACTAAACAGCCGGTATATGAGCCAGTTGCGCCATAAACGCATGTTCGCCAACGAAATTTACCTCTCCATCGTGCGAACCAATATGCGCGGCGCCCTCGGCCTCAGCGACGTGGTAAGCCGTGCTTTCACGCGATCCGGCGGGGCTGAGGTTCGAGATCAGCAAACGCGGGAAATAGTGACCGAGCTCGAAGAGCTCGTCGCCAATATGACCCGTGAGCTGCAAAAGTATGGCGCACGCGAGCTTGGTATCACCTATCGCGATGGGGAGCCATATTCTGAACCGTGCGAATTCATCAACACAATCCTTACCTGCGGTGTACCGCGCAAAATGCGACTGCCGCGGATGGGGATTCGAAATTACGTCGGAACATCACGCCTGCATTTCGGCAAGCGAGCAATGCAAACACAAGCTGCTGTCGATGAGGACAATCGCTTTGGCGCAATGCTCTCCATAAAGGAATATCCGCCGTACACCGGTCCGGGAATGCTGGACGGTCTGCTACAGGTAAATCACGAGTTTATACTGACGCAAAGCTTCACAATCTCGGACAAGCCGATTGCGCAAGAGCGTATTACCCGGCTTCAGCGCCAGATTGCCGCGTCGGATGAATCCGGTAGCGCGGTCGAAAGCGATATCGACTTTGCTCTGAACAGTCTCATGAACCAGGAGGCTGTTTTTGGCATTCACCATTTCTCTTTGCTTTGCCTGTCTCGCGACCTTGACGGTTTGAGCAAGGCAGTTTCCGAGCTCGGTAGCTGCCTGACAGATATGAACATGAACTGGCTGCGGGAGGATATGAATCTTGAAGCGTCCTTCTGGGCGCAATTGCCTGGCAACCACAGCTATCGTGCGCGTAAGGCCATGCTGTCATCGGCTAATTTCTCCGGCCTGTCATCGATGCATAATTTTGCGACCGGGCAATCGGACAATCTTCATTGGGGCTTGCCGATCACGATACTCGAAACCACCTCGCAAACACCATACTGGTTCAATTTTCACCGTCGCGATATTGGCCATTTTTTGGTCACTGGGCCAACTGGCTCCGGCAAGACCGTCGCTCTGACATTCTTGCTGGCCCAGGCAATGCGTGTCAGTCCAACGCCGAAAGCTGTCTTTTTTGACAAAGATAGAGGTGCCGAGATCTTCGTGCGGGCGATGGGAGGAGCTTACGAAGTCCTCTCACCGGGAACACCCACTGGTTTCAACCCGCTTCAGCTGGAAAACTCCGGCCCTAATCGTGATTTTCTGCTTCGCCTTTTGAAATCAATGTTGCGTTCAAGCGATCACCGCGACTTCAGCCAGGAGGACGCAGATACGCTGGAACGGGCGATTGCCCGTATCATGGAAGAGCCTGCAGCGCAGCGCAACTTGCCAAACCTGTCGGGCTTGCTGGTGGGACGTTCGCGTGCGGACGCGAACGACTTGGCGTCAAGGCTACGTCCTTGGATCGACGGCGAAAAAGCATGGCTCTTCAACGCGCAGCATGATGTGCTGTCGTTTTCGGGACGCAGTGTTTTCGGCTTCGATATGACGAGCATTCTCGGCAACGAGGATATTCGGACGCCCGCGCTGATGTACCTCTATCACCGTCTCGATGAGCTCCTGAACGGCGATCCAGTCATGTTCTTCATGGATGAGGGCTGGCAGCTGCTTATGGACGAAACATTCAGTCATTTCATCATCGACAAGATGAAAACCATTCGTAAGCTCAACGGCATTGTCGGCTTCGGAACGCAGTCAGCCGCCGATATTGCCAAAGCCAAAGCGTCTCACACCCTTATCGAGCAGTCGGCCACGAATATTCACTTCCCGAACCCGCGGGCGGATGAAGAGAGCTACATCAAGCGCTTTGGCCTGACAGTTAAAGAATTCAATTTCATCAAAAACACCCCGCCTGAAAAGCGCACCTTCCTCGTCAAACACGGGAATGACTCGGTCATTGCCCGTCTCGATCTCTCAAACATGCCGGACCTCGTCAAAGTGCTGTCTGGTCGAAAAGAGACCGTCGAGGAATGCGCAGCCCTGCGCGAACGATATGGCGATGAGCCTGAAAACTGGTTGGCTGAATTCTGCGGATGGGAGAGGAATGATGCATAAGAAGTCTGCATTATGCATATTTTTGGCGTCAGCAACCATGCCATTGTCGGCGTGGGCTGGTGGCGTTCCTGTCATTGACGGATCTAATTTGTCCGAACGAACGGTCCGGGATCAAAAAACATCGGAAATCGAGAAAACGGATAAAGACCGGTTTTCGCTCAACAAAAGTGTGACCTGCGCTGTCTATCGTCCGGGGCGCAAGGATGATCCCGTTGCAGCCGCCAAAGCCAATCCGGAAATTTCCGGGTTGGTCAAACGAGTGGCACGCGAAGAGGGTGTAGACGAAAATCTATTTCTAGGGCTCGTTTATCAGGAAAGCCGCTTTAATCCATGCGCGAAATCGGGTGTGGGGGCTATCGGTTTGGCACAGTTGATGCCTGATACCGCAAAAGAGTTGGGCGTAGATCCGCATAACATTGAACAGAACCTCCGCGGTGGTGCTCGTTATCTTAAACAGCAGCTCAAGCGTTTTAACGGCAACGCCAACCTCGCCCTTGCAGCGTACAATGCTGGCGCTGGCAACGTTAAAAAATACGGCGGCATTCCACCGTTCAAAGAAACGCAAGGGTACGTCCGGAATATCACGCAGAAATGGACACCGGCGTTCGGTGGGTCAAAGGACCTGCCCATGAATTACGGCGGCGGTGATACAGCATATTCCGGTATGCGGGATTCGACCATCAATTCGATGGCAACGACGCAGGCGACACAGGAAAGTACCGCCAACGTCGCCTCATGGCTTCAACAGCTCGGCGGTATGCAGTCCGGCACAATTCAAGACAGTTGGGATCACAACGCCGGCGCTCGAAATGCAAATCTCGAAATGGTCAACCAGGTGATTGTCCTCGGGAATTCAATGGCCGACCTGCTCAACAGCCGCAATGCAGTTTCAGCCAGTGGCATTTCGGGCGCATCTCAATCGGCTTCGTTCAAGAAGAAAGACGACAAGCCGCGAGAAACGACCGGCGTCTGCGATCCCCGTACCGGTCTCGAATGGAATGCTGAAGAAAAAGCCTGCGTTCAAAAGCGTGAACGCGAGGCGAACATCAAACTCAACCTTGATCCTCAATAAGGGAGACTAACAATGAAACGACTGATCATTTCGGCGTCTGCGATTGCCGTAGCTTCGGCATCGTTCGCTCCCATGGCGGCTTATGCAGGTGGCGTCCCTGTCATCGACGCTGCCAATTATGAAGTGGCCAAGCAAACCTCGGTTACGACCGACAAGATCCTCGGGACAAACAAGGAAATCCTGACGACGGTCGAGGAGACATTGAAGGCCGTTACCGGTGATCGCGGCGGCGATGCGAACCAGATGCAAAACCTGGCCGTCGGGAATGGCTTTAGCGTATCATCAATGCCCTCTTTCGACAGCCTTATGTCCGGCGGGGTGCCAAATTTTGGCAGCATGGGCGGTGACATCGCCAAGGTCGCGTCCACTTTCATCAACGGGCTTCAGCTCGTTAAGAACCTGTCGGGGCAAGCAAATAGCAGCTTTAGCGGAGACAAGTCCTATGAACAGATGGTCAACACTGTGCTTGGTGTCGCCGCACTCGTAAATGGTTCGCAACAGGCGGTAACGACGCGCCGAAGCGCTTTTGAACAGGCCGGGCAGAGTATCGGTCAGGCAAAGGACATTAAAGGTTCCATCGACCAAAACACGCAGCTGCAAGTCCAAGCAGGACTGACCATCAATGAACTGATCGGCGTGATGAACGGTGCCGTGTCGTCATTACAGGCCGATAATCAGCGCCGCCTCACCGACATTTCCAATTCCAAGAAGGTGTTGACGTACAGTGCAAACTAACATCGCTAACAGCTTCCTGAAGTGTTTTATCTTTGCCGCCATTGCAGCCGGCGTTGCCGGCTGCGGAACGGTCAAGGAAAAGACTGCTCCTTGCAAACGTCCCGCAAATCTCACGTCATTTGCCGAAGACATTCGGCAAGACTGTGGACCTATGGCCTTTGTTAATGGCGATCCAGCGACCGCCATTGCTGCGATCAATTCGATAGCGACGGAATAATCGGGGGCCGCTATGCATGATTTCTTGAGCGATCTTTTGGAGAGAATTGATAATTCCGGCGAGAATTTTTCATCGCAGGCTTACAATATTATTGGCTCTGAAATCACGCCGCTGCTCAAGGTGATGTTCATCGCCTATGTTGGATATTACGGTATCCAAGTAATTATGGGGACTTCGCGGATTAGCGTGGCCGAAATTGTTACACGCGTATTCCGCATGGTCTTCATTCTGGCATTAATCAGCAATTGGGGATACTTCAACGATTTTTTCTATAAGTGGCTGAACAATACCCCTGAAGATGTAGGTCGTGCCATCCTGACCGCCACCGGGACGGGAATTACCGAACCGACAAATGGTCTTTCCATGATCTGGAAAACCGCGAATGAGGCGGCTTCCGCGTTTGCCGAGCAATCGGGCTATTTTTCCGTTTTGCCTTCTATGGTTGGCTTTCTCATCATGGCCTGCGTGGCAATCTTCATCGCAGTTGCCCTCGCAATTCTCGTATTAGCCAAGGTGATGTTATGGGTTCTGATCGGAACCGCACCGATTTTTATCGCCTGCATGTTGTTTGAACAATCGCGCAGCCTTGGACAGGCGTGGTTCCAACAGGTTCTTCTATACGCACTGATCCCGTTATTCGTGTTTGTCGTCGCCGCTTTCCTTATCGCCGCAATGGACCCTGAACTGACGAAGGTATCCGCTGCCGCTACAGAGCGACGCCTTACCCTCAGTGATATTTCAGCCTTCCTTCTGCTTTGTTTCGCCGGGGCATTTGTTCTGTTGAACATCCAGGTCCTTGCTCAAGGCATTGCAGGAGGCTTAGCCGTTGGTATCGGCGCCGCCGCCACACGGATCGCTCGCATGACCGGTGTCACCGCTCCAATGCAGATTGCGCGAGCTGGCTTCAAGGGGATCGGCGCGAGCTACCGAGGTGGACGCTCACTTTACAATCGTTTTGGCGGCGGCGGCGGGGGCTCGATTTCCCCGACAAGCCAAGGCGCAAAAGAAGCAATGCAAAACCGAATAAGCAGCAACAGCCTGCCTCGCTGAGGCTGCAGGTTCATAAGAGGTAAAGGGCTAGATCATGACTGATTCCAAAGAAGCTGCATTGAGAACTTATTTTCAGGACGGTGATCGTTGGGAGAACGAAATCGTCCGGAAAGCAAAACGTTCAAAAGCCGTGGCATGGTTCGTAACCATCATATTCGGGCTCGTCGCTCTTTTCGCATTGCTCGCGCTCGTTATGCTGGTTCCGCTAAAATCTTTCGAGCCTGTGATTGTCGTCGTAGACAAGGCTACCGGCTACATCGAAACCAAAAGCGGACTGACAAAAGCGCAAAATCTGACCGATTCACGCGCAATCACGCAAGCCAACGTCGTTCGGTATATCAGGACGCGCGAAGGCTATGATCCTTACGCGATCGATACAAATTTTGGCACGGCGGCACTATTGTCGACAGGAGATGCCGCTCGCGAATTGCAAGAGCAATATAGCGCCGCGAATCCGAACAATCCGGCGAAGGTCTACGGGAAAAACAAGCGTGTGCTTGTCGATGTGAAGTCTGTCACCTTCCCCAACGATTCAACCGCTCTTGTTCGTTTCTCAACCACTGAAAAGTCCGATACCGATGCCATTACCAGACACTACATAGCTGTCGTGCGCTATCGCTACACGGACGAACCCGCCACAAACGAATGGCGGTTTGAAAATCCCCTCGGCTTCCAGGTTTATAATTACAGGCGTGATCAGGAAACCGTCACGGAAGGGAGCAAGGGATGAAAAACCGCTTCCTACTTGCGGCGGCGTTTTCCGCCGCCATCCTTTCGCACGCCCACGCAGCACAGACGCCAAGGGCTGGATCGCTCGATTCACGTGTGACCAGTGTCGTCTACCAGCCTAACAATGTCGTCAAAATTTCCGCGACGTATGGCATATCGACAATGATCATCTTCGATGAAGATGAAAAATTTGAGACCATTTCACTCGGCGATACAGAGAGCTGGCAGGTTGCTCCAACCGAAAAAGGCAACATTCTGTTTGTGAAGCCGACGGCTAAGAACGTCGTTACAAACATGAACGTTGTCACGACCAAGCGCATCTATTTTTTGGAACTGCACGATTATGCACCCGATGCGGGCAAGAAAGTCTTTGGCGTCCGTTTCATTTACCCCGAGAAGGATTTGAATGCAGCGATGCGCAAAGAGGCTGAATATCGCGCTGCCAACCCGAATATCTCTAAAATCGACAAGGCAAACGTCAATATCGACTATTCCTTTACGGGCGATACGAAACTGAAGCCGTCAATGGTTTTCGATGACGGCAAGAAAACCTTCTTCAAATTCACTGGTCGGACGCCAGCAATCTTTGCAGTAAACAGCGATTTTTCCGAAACATTGCGCAACTTCCGCAAGGAAGGCGAATATCTGGTCGTGGATGGAACGGCAACTCAATACACCCTCCGCGACGGTGATCAGTGGATCTGCATCTTCAACCTTAGAAAGCCGGATTTTGGCGCACCCGATCCCGACATCATGGGTCCTGCGCCTGATCAAGTGGCAACCAAGCGGAGAAGGAGCGGCAACTGATGAAACAGTCTCCCGAACTAGAAGCACTGGCGTCTGCCGATGACGCCGGAGTCAGCAACAAGAATGCAAAGCGGAATCAGACGGCTGCGATGGCCCTATTTCTGCTGGCCGGTGTAGCTATGGCTTATTTCGTTCTCAAACAGCCTTCCGAGAAGCCGCGCGATCTTGTGCGCGGTGACGAGGAGTTCAGCACCACGTCGTTCAGACCGCCGTCTTTCGTGCGCGACCAGGATCAGCCTCCTGCTGCGCCCGAGCCCAACATCATAAATATCCCGCCGCCTCCACCGCCACCGGAGCCGGAGAAAGTCGACACCACGACGTTTAATGTCCCTCCCCCGCCTCCGCCGACGGTCGCAGTGAAGGAACCCGATCAGGCACCCACGCCGGAGATCGTTGAAGAATTTCCAGACCGGTTCAAATCCAAACTTATTCAGATGGATCAAGCGCGATCAGGCGGAGCAAATGGGGGACTTGGTGGCGATAGTGGCGAAGGAACACCGACTGTTGCTGGCGAAGACAGAAACAGCAAGTTTCTAGCAACGGCCTCGGCAATGGCCGACCGTAATGCCAAGGCTACGAAAATCAAGCGCATCGACGCGGTTGTGCCGGAAGGCACGATGATACCCGGTATTCTCGAAACCTCGATTGTAAGCGATCTACCAGGCCAGGTTCGCGCCATCACGTCAGAAGACGTCTACAGTTTTGATGGTCGTCGCATTCTGATTCCGACCGGCACCCGCCTCATTGGTGAATATCAAAGCGACGTCATGACAGGCCAGACCCGCGTTTTCGTAGTCTGGACACGCTTGCTTAGAGATGATGGTGTAAGCGTGCGCCTGAACTCCGTGGGAACCGACAGCCTTGGCCGTTCCGGCCTGACCGGCATCGTCGACAAAAAATGGCGTGAAAGGTTCGGCGCGTCCATCATGTTGTCTGTGGTGGGCGCGGGCGCTAGCTATCTGACTGGTTTCGGCAGCGGGGAAGCCTTCGGTCGTAACAACGATGATGCGAAACGGGGTGAAGAACTAGCCCGCGAAACAATCGCCGAAACATTCTCTCAAATGGCAAATACCGCTCTGAGCGAGAACTTGCGTATCAAACCAACAATCAGCGTCCATCAAGGCGAACGTATCTTCATATTCGTGCGTCAGGACCTCGATTTTTCGGCCATGTACGACGATCCCGTAACAGAAGCGATGAAGGAAATTCAACGTGAACGCAGGGGCAAATAGTGCGGCAGCAGCCACACAAAGCAGATATTACTTTTTAGATCGAGCACTTGAGCCGCTGCGGCCATTTCTCAACGATCCAAAAGTCGTGGAAATAGCTGTCAACAAACCAGGTCACGTCTATATCGAGCGACTTGGTGCCGATCACATGGAGTTCCACGAGGTTCATGCGCTTTCATCGGCGGAGATTCAGAATATCGGTGAGCGCGTTGCGGGTGCGACTGATCAGTTTATCAGTAAATCCGCGCCAATCCTGAGCGCAGCGCTTCCGACTGGCGAGCGCATTCAGGTGGTTCTTCCACCTGCTGCACCGGATGGCGGCTCGATATCGATCCGCAAGCAGGTCGTTAGCAATTTCAGCTTGGAAGAATACAGGGATAGCGGTTCGCTGGACAAGGTTTCCGTGGCTGTTGGTGGGCTTAGTGATATTGACCGACTGCTGATCGAGCATCTGAAGCAAAACAGAATTTTCGATTTCATCAACACGGCCATTACGCAACGGGTTTCGATCCTGATTAGCGGCGGTACATCATCGGGAAAGACTACCTTTCTGAATGCCTGCCTGAAATCTGTCCATCCAAAGGAACGAATTATCACGCTGGAAGACACCCGCGAGCTGTTACCGCCCCAGGAGAACCGCGTTCATCTGGTAGCCTCGAAAGGCGGACAGGGCACGGCTGACGTTACAATTCAGCACTTGCTTGAATCGTCCCTTCGTATGCGTCCTGACCGTCTGTTCGTTGGTGAGATCCGCGGAGCTGAAGCGTTTTCATTTCTTCGTGCCATTAACACCGGTCATCCAGGTTCTATGTCGACTGTTCATGCTGATACTCCGCAAGGAGCCTATGAACAGCTTGCCATGATGATGCAACAAGCCGGGCTTTCAGGCGGATATTCGAAGCATGACCTCATGTCGTACATTCGAATGGTCATCCCCATTGTCATCCAGTTGCGCCGAGACGGCGGAAAACGAGGCGTATCGGAGATATTTTTTGCGCGAAACGAGGAGCCATGAGCAAGGGATACAAAGCGGTTTATCTAATATTCTGTGCTGGCATCGCATTCTTGGTCTGGACCTTGGCTTATGGAGTCGTACTCGGAGTCATTTATAAAGACAGCCGAATTTTGAATATTACCATCACCGAGAATCCTTTTGCTCCGCTTCAGCAAGTCTGGGCCTATGCGTCCAACTCAACACTGCAGCGCGTTGCCATCGGGGCCCTATTGCCTGCCATCGCAGCCGCGGTCTTTGCGGGCTATCTTGGTCTCAGAAGCTACGAAAACCCCTTGGGCGATGCAGCTTTTCAGGACGTCATGGGCCTTCGTCGCGGCAAGTGGTTCCGCAAGAAAGGGCATATATTCGGTCGGTTCGGCCGAAATGTGCTGCGAGCGGCCGACAGTCGCCATCATCTGATTATCGGCCCTACACGATCGGGAAAAGGAGCGGGTTATGTCATTCCAAACGCTCTCATGCATGAAGGGTCAATGATCGTATCCGACTTGAAGGGCGAAATTTTCAAAGCGACAGCAGGGTATCGCAAGAAGAACGGTAGCCAGGTTTTCCTCTTTGCCCCCGGCTCTGAAACGACAAATCGATATAACCCTCTCGATTTTGTGCGCCCCGAGCGGGGTAATCGCACCACGGATATACAAAATATCGCCAGCATTCTCGTCCCTGAGAATCTAGGCTCTGAAAATTCAGTCTGGCAGGGCTTGGCACAACAAGTCGTAGCCGGGATTATCAGCTATGTTCTGGAGAGCCCCTATTATCACGGACGGCGCAACCTCGGCGAAGTCGTTTCCTTCGTGAACAGTGGTGTTGATCTTCAGGCGCAGATCAAGTTCATCAAGGAAAAAGAGCCGAACCTTTCAAAATATACGGTCGAAAGCTTTAACGCATTTCTTGCATTGTCAGAGCGGGCGGCGGCATCCGCGCTACTGGATATCCAGAACGCGCTTAGACCCTTCCGAAATGAACGTATTGTAGCCGCGACAGAAGTGACCGACATGGATATCGCCGCCATGAAACGGCGGCCTATCTCCATTTATCTCGCACCCAATATTACCGATATTACGATCCTGCGCCCACTTCTCACTTTGTTCGTGCAGCAGGTCATGAACATTCTGACTCTGGAACACGATCCCAATTCTCTTCCCGTCTATTTTTTGCTGGATGAATTTCGACAGCTTAAAAAGATGGATGAGATTATGACGAAGCTTCCCTATGTGGCTGGTTATAATATCAAGCTAGCTATCATTATTCAGGATCTCAAGAATCTCGACGAGATTTATGGCGAGACTTCCCGTCACTCCCTTCTCGGCAACTGTGGTTATCAGCTGGTGCTAGGTGCCAATGATCAGGCCACGGCGGAATATGCATCCCGTGCACTCGGAAAAAGAACCATCCGTTACAAGTCGGAATCCCGCACCATCGAGATTCTCGGTTTACCTCGGCGCACAAAAGTTGAGCAAATCCGAGAACGCGATTTGATGATGCCGCAAGAAGTGCGGCAAATGCCAGAAAACAAGATGATCTTGCTCGTTGAAGGACAACGACCGATCTATGGCGACAAGCTGCGATTTTTCAACACCCAACCCTTTAAATCCGCTGAAGCTTATTCGCAATCGCACGTTCCTGATGTGCCTACGATTGAATATCTACCTCATAGGCCAGTTCCAGCACTGACGAGCGAATACGCGAGTGACGGGCAACAGGCCATTGAGCACACAATTACGCCCCTGCCCTCTCGTCCTCAAAAGCATGAGGAACCTCCACATGAAGCGGGCGCAAACAATTCTCCGTCAATTCCTAACGCTGATGACAGCAAAAAAACAAATAGCAGAACGGTCAATCTGAGCGTCAAATTACCTTCAACAGGCAGTGAAACGAAGTCGGCAATTCCTCCCGCTGATATCCATGATCGAATTGAAGAAGTCGAAGCGCAGCTTAAACCGAGCGCAGAACGATTATTGAAGGCTGTGAATGAAAAAGTCGAAGCCTCGGGGGCATCCCCTCGAAAGCGAAAAAGTTATCTGGACATATTCAATGCTACTGTGCCAGACCCGGAAGATATCGGCCTGATGACCAATTCTAACTAACTCTTACGAAAAAGCCGGGTCGCAAAAGCGCCCGGCTGATTTTTCATTCTCTTTACCGTCAAAACGGCAAAAATCCTCCAAGGAAACTGATCACATCAGTTATCCATGCAACGGCTGCGTTGAACCAGTCTCTCACGACAGTAGCAACGTACACGATCGCAACCAAACCAAGGACGAGCCAGAATAAGATTGCAAAAAATTTTGCAAAAGCGTCGTCAGCCTTCGGATCGGGAGGTGAATTATAGATGTAATCGTGCCGCATCGTCCTTTAACGCTCGTGTTCGTCGCGTTCCTTCTTTTGCTGCTGCTCGTGCTCTAGTTCCTGCAATCGCGGAACCTGTTGTTGCGGAGGATCTGTACGGGCTGTCTCTCCATCCCGTACGACCGCCTTTGCTTCCATACTAACCCGATTATCGAGTTGTTTGGAACCTTCAACTTTTTCATCTGTCCGATCCCGCTCCTCAAGCACGTTCGCCTCCCATGCCCGGCGATCAACCATTTGTTCAACGCGATGCTTCTGACCGTCGATCTCCTGTATGACGGTTTTCAGGACGCGTTCCGTACCAGTGGACCGCAAATGAATTTCATCGCCGATATCAGCGCCGGCGCGATGCAACGCATCGGGCAATCCGACACCCCAGACCGTGCGATTGCCATTGGCGGTTTCAATAACGACGAACGGCGAAGGCTCGTTCTTTTCATTATCCTGATAGGGCTTCTCTCCTGTCTCGACGAGGATACCCTGAACACCCTCCTTATAGTCGACGGGTTTGGTGTGCGGCGTGCCGGAATTATCTGCATTCTGTTGCTCTTTATCGACCTTGCTCGACTGATCCGAACCTGCAGATTGCTCCTGATCCCGGTGAGCCGCATCCAGTGCCCTGCCCTCGATCGGAATAATTTCATTACGCAAATAGGACTGCTCCCGGCGAGCCAGATCTTGCCAATCCAGTTCGGTCGGCTGATAGCCCTTGACCGAAATTCCGTGCGCCTGGCCCTCTAGCCAAGTTTCACGGCGGAACTCCTTGCTCCCCGTTATCTCGATGCTCGTCCAGCCTCGATGCGCTGCTGTTTCGATCATCAATCGAACGCCCTGAGCATCGAACGATTTTGCGCGCAGCTTCTCTCCATTGTCCTGGAACACTTCGCGCTCACCCTTTGAATCGGCAAAGACTCGCTGCGTCCCGCCGTGATCCTCACGAATATAATATCGGCTCGTGATTTCACTCGGGAATGAACGATCCATTTCGGCCTGATAAGATGCTGCCGCAGCTTTCTCCTCGTTATCCATGCTCGAACGAGGTTCGTTGGCATTATCTGCCGATGGCCGACCCTGCTCTGCTTCCGCGACAACATGCGCTGGCTTTGCAATTTCGGAATCGGGTTCCCGAGAAATCTGCATCGACGAGCTATCCTGCTCGCTTTCACGCGATGGGGTTTCGACGCTCAATCCACGCTGTTCCGTCAATTCCATATGCTCGCGCATTAGATTGACATGCTCGCGCGTATACTGCGCTACCTGATCCAGATCGGCTTTCTCCTCCGGTCCGAGATTGCGGCCTAGCCGGAACAAAGCTGTTTCAACTTCTTTCTCATATGCCTCAAAATCGCTTCTCGACATTTCGCGCACTTTGTCACCCTCCAATATGATGTTTTGCAACTTTACCAAATTGGTGCGGTAATGTGACCCGAAATCTGCATGAACGATGTTAGAAGTTTTAGCTTCAGATTGAAGCGAACTGGTTGATACAACTATATCTCTTTGCTGTATGGCGTATGAGGCAATCTGGCGATCGCCGCTAGCCATTGCGATTTTCTCCCAACTCTGTGTTACCTTTACGGTATATTCACGGCTGCGCACACTTCGCGCCACGCTACGCCGACCTGACCGCTTGGCATCATAACGCGACTGAGCTGCCGCACTCGTCCCCTCATGTTCCGTTCGTCCATCGCAACTAACCGGCCGCACCTGATTGCGCGTGTAGGCTGGAGCATTTGCAAACTCGCGCCTGTCCGTCATTTCCATAGCGATTCCGTGCTCGCGCGCCTTTTCAGCCATAAGCTCACGCCATTGGCGAAAAACCTGTGGCGAGGTTTCCACCCGATCACCGGCATCCGAACGCATAGCGATAATGGCATGAGCATGTATATGCGGTCGCTTTCCGCCCTGCCCCATCTCCTTCGGGTCGCTGAACGGATCATGCATCGCAAATATGTAGCGATGCCCTTGGAACTGCGCGGCCAGAAAATCCCGAACAGCACTTTCAAAAGCCTGAACGTTGGTGCCAGCTTTGGCAGACATGATGACATGCATCACATCCCTGCCCTTGCGGCTGTGCAACTCCCGACGCCACTGCTTTTGCACCAGGTCGCCGGCGGAACGCGCATCTGAGACAACGCGCCCCTTGTGATCACGAACGTCGCCCTTATGATCCTCGACCAGACTTCTCAGCTTGGCGGCGCCATATTCAACGCCATTTCCATACCCGGTAAAACGGAACCGCGCCCTCCCGAGCTCGGACGCTGCGCTTTCGTTGTAACGCCTCTGAATAATGTCCGCCGCCTTCGAGTCGCCGGTCAACCGCTCCCCTTCCATGCTGCGCAACACCACCACACCTTCAACCTTTAAAACGCCATGTGATGGTTGCGAAACGGCATAAGCAAAGCTGCGATTACCGAATGCGCTAGCCAGGCTATCGCGCACGTGCTGGTGCAAAGCTTCTTCTGTTGCGAACCCGGCAGCTTCGATCGTCACCCGGAAAGTTCCAATATCCCTGCTCTCAGCCCGATTTTGAAACAATGGCTCCCAATCACCGCGCAACCGTGCCAGCTCCTCGCGACCCTGAAGGCGTTCACCGTTTTCCTTTTCGACGCAAATTTCTCCGCTGCGCGATACGTAATTGACCATCGCGCCGAACCGCGCACCGCCACCATACGACGCCATCTTGACTACAGCCGGTTGACTACCTGCTGCCACTGCGGCCAAACGTGTTTCCATCGACCTCGCGATAGCAACCTGTTTGTTTGACGCACTGCCTGCGCTTGTCAGCGCTCTTGAGGAGGGCCTGCGCATTTTAGGCACTGAACCACTACCTGCTGCAGCGGCGCCACCTGCGATCTGTAATTCACGCAATCTGCGGCGCATTTCTTCCTCGGCGCTGCTTGCAGCACTCGAACCAAGTGAAAGCTCATGCAGCATCGCCGCACGGCGCTGCTCCCATTCGCTCTCAAAGGCCCCGAGAAAGAATTCCATGGTCGCTATTCCTTGCTGCGGTGTCTGTATCCCGACCGCTTGGTGACGCGCCTCAATTCACTGAGAACCGCAACCTGCATCTTTTGCACGTCACCCACCACCATACGGATTTCGCCATCCGAAACCGATTTGCCGCTATTCAGTGCTCGAGCAACCTGATTGAGATTGATGCCAATCATGCGCATATCCTCAAGCATGAGAGACAAAAGCGCCCTGTCTTCGTCATTGAAGATTGGCTTTGTCCCCGCCCCTTGCAGCAATACGGCCTTGAAAAATGCGCTCATCGTCATGTCAACCGCCTTCGCGGCGTCGTCGATCGCGTCATATTCGTCCGCCGAAACACGGCTATGAATGGTTTGCGGCTTGGGTTTTGCGACCTTCATAGCCTCTGAAATTGCTTCATCCATAAGCGTTGTTAGCTCCAATTCAGCGCAGCAATCGACAATCGCGGACGTGTTTCGCGATTCAACACGAAAATTGTAGCACATTTTTCCGTATCCTGCCTAACCAATTACAACGCGACTAATCAATATTCGTCTAACTTGGCCTCGCTCCGCTTACCCCTTACGCCGAGGCTACGCCCCGGCGTTTCAAAGGAAACACGCTCACCAAGGTTCACCTCCAGACCGCTTTATCGCCTTTGTGCACCCCTCGTACTCGCCAGCAAGGGGCGCTACGCTCTTCGCCTTTGCCGGACTGCGTGCGTGCGGTACAGACGGCTCTTGCGCGGCTCCGGGGTTCACAATCGATTGGGAGAAACATGTTCCCAAACTCTAGTCATCGAGTGATGTGATTATTTGATGTGAACACATGGTGTGTCACATGCTGCAATGAGTGTTATCACATCGTGTGAAATTACCTTATCTTGACATGTATTCTTGCGCCGTGTGGGCAGCATTTGCCGACGCTTCGGGCAATAAATCGACACAAAGAAAACCAGCATTATCTAGGTACAGGAGGGCCAGCGTGACACTTCGAATATCTTCGGTAAGCGGCAAAGGTGGAGCGGGGAAGACGACCGCAGTCATTTTGACTGCCGGTGAACTCGCACTCAAAAATCGACGAGTATTGCTAATTGATGCCGATCCACGACAGAACTTAGCCGAGTGGTGGAAGCGGTGCGTGGCAAAGGACAATGTACCGGCGTCGATTTCACTGGCGACGGCACTTCGTCAGAACAATATAGAGAAGTTAATGGCGTCACAGGAGGCCAACTATGACGCCATTTTGATCGACGCGCCGGGCGTCGATAGTGTTGTGATGGATACGATAATCGACCATTCAGATATCGTCATCACGCCCATTCAGCCCGCCCAGGATGAGATTAAAGCAGTTGGTGAAGCAGCGGAGGCAATTGCGACGCGAACGGACGTTCTTGACCGTAGTATCCCTCAAGCAGTTCTGCGAACGCGCATCACTATCGTCAATCGGCATCTCGAAGAATACCGGATCATTCGCCCTTTCGTCCAAAATTTGAGCGAACACGGATACAATTCCGTATTGCTCGATACGGAATTGATCGAACGAAATTGCTATCGAGAAATCCGCAGCGGTCTTGGCACACTACAAATGCTCGAACCGAGTAAACCGGTTCTCAAGGCCAGAGCGGAGGTGAATGCATTCGTCGAGGAGTTGGAGCAACTTAAAAAGGAACACCGCGGGGAGACTATCAATGGCTAAGGGAAAAATCTCTCTTTCTGATTTCCCTGTCGCGGAACGTCGAAAACGTTCTGTTGATCTGGATAAAGACACTGCCGCCCCGCCTATTTCTCACGTGCAAGAAGAAGGCGCTGCAAACGTTGGAAATGAATCGGCGTTCATGACATCAAGTCGCAAAAAGCAGGATAAATCTCTCGAGACAACGCCGGAACAACACCGCGCAAGTGCAATTGAAAATGCGAACCGTCGAGAAGACTCCCGTAACCGACTGCGCGAGCTTCGCAAATCCCGTGAACGCGAAAGCAAACATTTCGTCAATGTTTCGCTTGATTATGAAACCAAACGTCGTCTTGAGAACGCTGCTCATGACAATGGCCTCAAAATGACGGTCATTCTTCGTGATGCCATTGATCAATATCTTAAAGATAATGGATACTGACCGTGTTCGGCCGTAGTTTTCTCGTCGGGATAGCGCTCGGAATTGCCATTGGAATCTATATTGCTCCATCGCTACACACCAAACCAGATATTCACAATGACGAACCGACGATCGCTCGTGTGGCAAAGCAAAGCTACGATGCCATCTGGCCTGATGACGAAACAGCCAAGAAAGAGTTATTTCGATTATCGAACTGGAATTACGCCGGATACGGCCATTCTTCCAAAGTGTCAGTGCTACGTTGTATTCTAATCAAAGAGCAGACCGCTGCATGCGAATTGTCTGCATCGCTAAGCTGGCTGAACGAGACCAAAGTTATCGAAGCAGTCTTCGAGGGCGCGGCCAATGATAGGCGCCTTGTGGCGGTGAAATCCAGATAACCGAAGTGACAACGTCGGCATTGGAAGCCCCAAACACATAACGCCGAAATCGCTCTCCTGTTTCATTTCAATATAAACGCGCGTTGAAACAAGCGAACACCACCTCTGGAGTGCTGCAATTTTGAGAAAATGTGATAATGATCGCTGTTGTGGCACGGCAGGCAAAAGGGGTTTCCGCGTGAATCGTGAGGCATTGGATTTCGCTAACGAACATTCTTTGGAAAAAACCAATGATCCTGAGATCGATAAGCCAGTCTTCAGGCGTCCGGGCTTTAATGGAATAAGTACGTTTGAAGAAATCGATCAACGGCTTGCGAAATACCTACGTGATGCACGCGATAGCGCCGGCTTGAAACAAGCTGATTTTGCTCCACTCATGGGACTTTCTACGCCCGTTTATGGTCGCTATGAACGCGCGTTTTCAAAGCTGCATGTCACTCGCATGGTGCATATCTGCGAAGTGCTGAACATTATGCCCATCGAAATGCTTTACGAGGCAGCACCTCATTTGTGGGGCAAAAGTGAGGAGGAAGCGAAGGATCGCGTCGAACTTGCGAAACTGGTGGCTGATCTCCCGCACAGCACTACGCGTGACTTGCTTTCGTTGGTTAAAAAAATGGCTGACCTACAAAGCCAAGTCGACGCCAAAACGCAAAGCTCAGATTGAATCAAATAATTAAAGCTGGCAATGGCTATTGCGAATAGCCGACAATTGCTTGAAATGCGCGAGCTAAGAACCAATCACCGATTGGAGGATAGGGTTCGCTATTGTAATACCTCACTTAATATGGTACTAAATTTCATACCTAATTTGATATGGACTTGTTATGCAACGTGTGGAAGCAAATATAGCGGTTAGCGTTTCAGACCTAAAAAAAAGTCCGTCCGCCGTAATGGACGAGGCTAATGGCGAGGCTGTGGCCGTTCTTAATCATAATCGAATTATGGCTTATATGGTTCCCGCTGGGGTCTATGAAGCCATGCTCGAACAGCTGGATGATATTCGCCTCACTGAGATAATCCGGAATCGAGCCGACGAAAAAGGAATTTCGGTCGATATCGATGCCTTATAAGCTTGAATTCTTGCCATCGGCTCTTAAAGAGTGGAATAAACTCGGCGCGACAATCCAGCAGCAATTGAAGAAGAAACTACGCGAACGATTGGAAACGCCGCGCGTAGTGAGTGCTTCACTTCATGGTATGCCCGACCACTATAAGATAAAACTACGTCAATTGGGCTATCGGCTGGTTTATTCCGTCAACGACGACACTGTGACGGTGTTGGTTGTGGCCGTTGGAAAACGTGAGCGTGGCGATGTTTATAATACCGCTCGCTCCAGAACACAGTAGTATCTCATAATCTTGTCATTTCTATCAGATCCGATGCGGCAGAAAAGACCTGTTTGACATCGAGGTCGCTTACGCGACCTCCGGTCTGTGTATCGATGTGAGCCCATGCAGATAATCGGCAACCGCCTGAGCTTTGGCTGCAGCGGTGATAATGACGCGTTTATCAGCCTTAAGCACGACCAGCCAATTATCGATGTAGGCGGCTGTGTTTTCGTGAGGATCATGGGACACACCCAGGTCAGCGCAGAGAAATGCTGCAGACAGTTCGGCAACGAGCTCTTCGACAGCGTAAGCGTTGGTGCCGAAGCGGCCAGACAGATCGCGATCAAGGCGATGCTTTGCGCCTGACCAATGACCAATTTCGTGCAGAAGCGACGAGTAAAGGTGGACGTCGCTTAAAAAACGCTTGCGGTCGGGCATGAGAATGTCGTCAGGTCCAGGACGATAGCAAGCCTTCGTGCCGCCGTAGTGAATGACAGCCCCGGTCTGGCGGACAAAGGTGTCGACGGTTTCATTGTGCGGCACGGGCGCCGTCGGCATCGGTTCGGCTGGGCTGTAATATTCGGTAGGTAGGTTCTCGATCTGCTCTACGTTGAATACCGTGTAGCCCTTGAGATAAGGGATTGAACGGTCGTCATCGGCGTCCTGATCCTTGCGCGTAAAGGTGCCGTACTTGACGACAAGCGATCCACGTTCGCCCTTCCGGACCTGACCGCCGAGATCCTTCGCCTGACGATAGGTCATCCAGGTGGTGTCCTCGTAGCCGTTCATCTGCGACGCGATCCATAGCATGAGAACATTGATGCCGCGATAGGCTTCGCCGCTGGATCGGCGCGGGATGATGGAGGTCGGGCGGGTATTTCCGCGCCAAGGCCGCACCCAGGGTTTGGTGCCGGCTTCCAGCTGCTCGATGATGAGGTCAGTGATGCGCTGATAGGTGTCGCTTACGTTGTTCATGGCCGTCTCCATTCGTTGGTTGACGGCAAGAAACGGAGATAGCCGAGACGAGCCTATGCACCTTTTGGGCCGCAACGGAAGTGGAGGACCGCGAAGCGGTTGCATGGGGGAGGGGCTATCGCAGCTTGTCCGTCAATCAGCCAACGGGTGAGGCGGCGTAAATGTCATTCACCGAAGCTAACGGAACGGCCCTCGGCGCGGCGGATGTGCCGCTTATCGTTCGCGGTCGTCTGAATCCCGCTCGGGCTGCTTTTGCGCCGACAGCTCTGCAAGCCGGGATGGGTCCGCGGCGCCTTTCTGCTCTGGTGACATTCGCTCGAGGGCGGGACCATTTGAAGACCTGACCTGATCCGGGCGCGACAGGAGGGAGAAGTCAGAACGAGCCGTGAATGTAATTTCGGTATCGTCATCGGGCAACCTCTCTGGAAGGTCAGCGCGATCGACGGCGACAATCCCGTGGTCGGTAACAAGGCTGGCAACATGGATATCGTGACCGAGTACCTGACCTGAAACCTGTTCGCCCGGCCTGGCGCTGCGCACGTTGTGCTCGAAAGCATTGTCACCGCGCATTTCCAGATCGACGAATGCAGCTCTTATGGCTTCCTGTCGGTTTGGATCGATCGCGTCTTCAAAGACATGTTTCATAGCTGGACTGGAGGGATCGTTGGTCGTCGCGATCGACGCTTCGATCATGCGTGGCTTGGTAATGACCGTGAAGTCAACATCATGTCCATATTCGCGACCGATGGCTGCTAGCAGTGCCTCCTGGGCCCGTCCGTTGCCTTCTCGGAACGGGTGCACATAATTCAACTCTGCCAACACTTTACCGGCGATCTCGGCGAACCGTTCGACCGACGATCCGCGCAAAATTTCGGGATTCCGGATCGGTCTAAAGGCTTCGTCCAACCCCATTTCGATACGCGAGCCGTGTAGGAACGAGGTTCCGCCTTTCGACAGATTGCCAATTGGCTCCACTCTCTGGCCATCGACAACGGGGCTTTCATTGCGCGTATGACCGGCCCATTCATAAATATCTTGGAAAATATGACCATGAATGGCCTTCAGATGTTGCGCGTCGAAAGCGCCTTTTGGGCCGTCTCCTTCAGCAATTTCAGCCATCCGGAATGCTGTCGCGCGATATTCTTCGACACGCAGTTCCTTATGAGACCGGTTTCCGAGTTTGTTGCGCAGCACGTCCCTGCGATCAGGATCGTGCGATATATTCGGATAGGTATAGGAGCCTTTGGGTTCCGTTTCACCCATGACGAAGAATCGGGTAGGAGGGCATTTTAGGCCCTCCTCCCACACCACCGTACGTACGGTTCCGTATACGGCGGTTCATGAAGCGTAGTATAGGCGTCGGTGTTCCTTCAGGAACGAGATCAGCCCGATTTTGGTGAAGTAGGCATTCGGTAGGGCTTCGTGCATGTGTGAGGTTCTGGCATTCCACCATGGTCCCCGGCCATTGCTGGCACTTATCCATGCACGCTCCTTCTTTATGCCTCGTTGCATCAGGTTTCTTGCGCGCGCGGCTGGTTTCGTCCATTGCCGCCACAGGGTAGCCCGCAGCTTGCGGTGAACCCATCCATCCATTTCCTCGAACGTCCCCTTCACGTCAGCCAGCTTAAAGTAAGCTGTCCAGCCGCGCAGGATCGGCGCTAGGTCCTTGATGGTGGCGTCAATGGCCCGGCCACGCCCAGCCCGGAACTGGGCTTTCAGTTTGCCACGAAGACGCTTCACACTTTGTACCGCCACCTTGAGGCGGGGCATACGGTGGAACGTCATCGTATAACCCAAAAAGACCCGGTTCCATGGATGGTCAACAGCACTTTTGGTGGCGTTGACCTTCAGCTTCAGTCTCCTTCCAAGGAAGGCGGTGAGCGAAGCCATCACCCGTTGACCGGCACGTATTGACCGCACATAGATATTACAGTCGTCGGCGTAGCGGCAGAAGCGATGTCCGCGCTGTTCCAGTTCCTTGTCCAGATCGTCGAGCAGGACGTTCGATAATAGCGGAGACAGGGGACCGCCCTGCGGCGTTCCCTCGCTTCGCATTGTCGTCATCCCGCCCATCATCAACCCGGCTTGCAGATAACGGCGGATCAACCGCAGCACCCGTTTGTCGTAGACCTTGCGTGCCACTCGTGCCATCAGCACATCGTGGTTTACCCGGTCGAAGAACTTCTCCAGATCAAGATCAACCACAACGCGGTAACCGTCGGCCACATAGGACCGTGCGGCAAGGATCGCATCATGGGCACTCCGCTCCGGCCTAAAGCCGAAAGAGGAATTGGAGAAGCCTGGGTCGAAGATCGGCATCAGCACCTGATGTATCGCCTGCTGGATGAGGCGGTCGAGAACCGTGGGAATGCCAAGAAGGCGTTTCCCGCCGCCGGGCTTGGGGATTTCCACCCCGCGCACCGGCGCTGGCTCATACCGACCCGCCAGCAGGTCTTCCCTGATGCGCGGCCAATGCGATACGAGATGCTGCTTCAGGTCGCCAACGCTCATCTTGTCGATGCCCGCCGCTCCCTTGTTCGACACCACGCGGTGTAAGGCCGCTATCATGTTATCGCGACTGACGATCATTTCCATCAGTTGCATCGCGTCCTTCGGTTGTGAGTTGGACGATCCTGCCGTGACGTTTGATGCGCCCAAGGCATCCTCTCGCAGCTTCCGGCCACTACCTTCCGCATGGGCATGGGGCGTTTCAGCTCCATTATCTGCATCTGCTGTCGTCATCGAAAGATCGTTCTCCATCCGACACTTCATGTTCAGCCCTTCGCCGTCCGGTACGGCTACTACGGCATCTGCTGACTTCTGCCGCCCTATTCCGTCGCTTCTCAGCGGCGGTAGCACACCGTTGCCGGTGGCGAGGCGACAGATCTCCCGAGGTAAGACGCGTGACCTTCATGCCATATACCTGTCGCATCTACAGCCGCATCATCCGGGTGATATCGGGCTTTGGGTAAATGGGCCCCCTTGCCCTGATGCGACTGCCTCTTATGCGCTTCCTGTTCGTCAGGCCGGCACTTTGCTTACAGCTTCCTTCAGACCCCGCCTTACGACAACGCCCTTGCTGTTCGGCTAACGGTTCCCATCACCAGGGCCCGTAGAGGACTTTCACCTCCAAGTCATCGAACGGATACCATCCCGGTCGAGCGATGCTTGCGCACCACGCGCCATGCTCGGCGCACCCAATAAAAAGCCGCCTGCCCAAGGCAGGCGGCATCAAATTCTAAAAGGTTGAGATTGAACTATTGCGGTTTGCGGACTACGCGCTCTTTGTATTCGTCGCGCGTGATCTCGCCGGCGACATAGGCCGCGGTTGCCGCTTCCAACAGTGGATCGTGGACATAGCCTTGTCGCATATTTGCGGCGCGCGCCTGATCCGTAGCCTTTTTGCGCCTGGCAACAGCTTCCGGAGATCGATCCGGACGGGGGGCAAGAAAGTTCATCTTCAAAACTCCTGTTGTGATAGACCCTAGCATAAAATGCGCGCAAAAGCCAGATAACAAAGAGGTTTTCGCGGCTTTCGGTGCAATGCGCCCGGCACTTGGCCGGGCGCTGCTGGGC
Organism: Brucella anthropi ATCC 49188; assembly: GCF_000017405.1. Taxonomy (NCBI): domain Bacteria; kingdom Pseudomonadati; phylum Pseudomonadota; class Alphaproteobacteria; order Hyphomicrobiales; family Brucellaceae; genus Brucella; species Brucella anthropi. Next base: position 77,622 of record NC_009669.1, on the reverse strand, counting down.
TATCAATTGCGCGGTTCCCATTCGAGAACTGCCTGAAGGCTTGGGTCGTCCTGTCCGCCGAAACGGCCCAGGTTGGCGTTGTAGTTCAGGCGTCGGATCGAGAGATTGCGCTTGAACCCTTCGCCATCGGCCTTTGCCTTTTTCCAGATCCCGCCAACCTCGATATTGAAGCCACGCGGGGACTTGGCGAAAACGCGGTGCGTCGGAGCGTCCTGGTTTTCCGAGTTGAAGGGCACGACTTCGATGTCGATATCGTCGGTCAGTGTCGAGATGCGGCCTTTACCGGATGCGGTGTCGAGGTCTTCGCTGTCGAACTGGATGAAGTTGGTGATTTCGTTGGCCATGGTATTCACTCCTCTATGTGGTTGCGATGATCGTTCACTGGCACGGCGGTAAGCGGTGTTGCACCCTTGGGCCGGAGCGCAGCGGAGGAAGCCGAGGGCCGAAAAATTTGTCGCGCGAGGAGCCGCAGGCGGGGAAAATTTTCAGGCTTCCGGCTTTGCGGCAACCGCGTTGACGTGCGAACGAGCGTCAAAAGCAACCGAATTAGAGGTGTGCTATATGCGCCAATATGGCAACTCGTTTCGTCGGCATAGACCGTTGATACAATACCGATTGTGCAATGCATGATAGACGGAAAAAGCGCCTTTTTCAACGAGTCTCATGTACTAACGGCAAGTATGGATAACCGGAACGGTTCTCTGCGCCGATCATTCGACAATGCCAATATGGTTATCCAGAGGCGGGCTTATCTGGAGGTATGGACCCGTCGATAGAGATGCAGGCTCTCTACGTCCGCCGCCCAAATTCCTAGCAACCGTTCGCGGGCATCATTCTCGGCATACCCGTATTCAGCAATGTCGATGCCGTGGTTTCGCGGCAAGTAGCGCAAGATCGCTTCCTTCAGCCTGATCGGCGCGCAACCAGGCTGCATGACCACGTTTTTCCGGTCAAAAAGCCACTCTCCTCCCTTCCGCAAGTGTCGATTGCGGCGATAAGACCACCGCTGCGGCGAAAACGTAGCGAAAGATCATTGCATTCCTTCCATTCCATGACGGGCAGCAAGCCCGAAAACCGAGCGCGCAAGATGCAATTCGCCGGCGGCCGCGCGCGCTGTCATGGCGCGCAAATAGCCGCCCGGCGACTTCACTTGCCTCTCGTCGAGCTTCTGCAGCGTGATCGCGATGGCAATCGCGGCGGCCTGTTCTCCCATCTGATCGACAGCGCGGCGGCGTGCATCTTCGGAAATGCCCGCTATGCGGCAAATTTGCGGGGCGAGCCGGGCCAATTCAGTCCAGGTGCGAGGGCGCGACACTCCGTAAGTGGTCAGCGCCGGTGTTGCCCGTATCAGATCTTGCAGAGCCACTAACGCTTGCGGGGAGCAGAGCGGTTGATTGACCTGGCTCGAATTGCGCCCCAAGCTCTTTTCGAGAGCTGTCTTACCGGCGAAGCCGATTTTAGGGAAACTGAGTTGTTCGGCGTATGCCGAACGCATTTCATCTTTACAATATCCAAGGGAATAGGGGTTTGTAATCTGTTTGTGCATGTCGTTTTCGACATATGGGCGTGTCGAATCTTCGTTTCTAGCGGAAGGCGGCTCACCGTGAGGCAGCTGCATTACCCTCTCGATGATCCATTCGATTAAGCCTGTTGCGCGACGAAGAACGGTACTGGATGCTTTGGTCGCGATGCCTACGGCATCAAGAACACGCGCGAAACGCTGCTCGATCATGGCGCGCAGCCGCGCGGGCAGATCCTCCATAGAGGCGAGCGCGTAACGCAGATTGCGAACAGCACCGCGATAGCGGCGCAGGTTCGCATTGAGTGCTTTCTTTTCCGCCTTTGCCTGTCGGACCATTCCATCGAGCTCCGCGAAGCGGGCTATCAGAACGCGTAGATCGATACCGCAAGCGTCGGCAATACTGGCGTCCCCATCACGCACCGGATAGCGTTTATAGTTGCCGCTATCCTGCATGGTAATAACACCGGCATCAAACAGCCGGGACAACACACGGCTGACACGTCCCTCGGATCGCCCGATTTCGAACGCAAGCGCAGCGTTGGATTTGAACACGATCGGTCGGCCACCTTTGTCATAGCTCTCCGCTGGAGCCGTATTGATCAGTACAACAAGCAAGTGCGCCTCTGTGCCGTTGATAAGCCCAAGGCAAGGGAGTGACTGCGCAAGTCTGATCAGTTGGCCGCGTGTCACCATTCCAATTTCCGCAGTCTGAGCCAGCCGTCGAAACTCTGTTCGTTGTGGTGTCTGTTTGCGGCCAACCTGCCGGGTGGGCTGTAGGGTTTCCTCCATCTTCCTCGTCTCCTTAGTGGGGACCAGGCAAAGCTTTCCCGTTCGCCGATAAGCGTTTCTTATTGACTTTGGAAGTTGGGAGTGCGATTCTGGTTTTACTGAATAAATGAAATTTGCACCCCGCTTCCGGATTTTTTTGGGAGCGGTTTTTCTTTTTTACCCGGTCACATTCTCCTCAAAATTTGGTATTCGACAGCAAGGAATGTTACCGATTTGGTTCATTCAGACAACCCAAAAACAGACGTTCTGCCTGCAAAGTGCGCCGTAGAGGCCAATATCTCTAGAATTGAGGACCAGAATTTCCCTTATAAGTCATCCAGCCGGTATTCCTATATTACCTTTTAAGTAACATGGATCAAACTTATCCGTTCTATTAACCAAAGCCATCTCGCCTCTCTTTATGGGCCTCCGGCAACCCTACAGCGCGATATGAGCGCGCGGGTGCCTCCGGCCGGCGGCGTTCGCTACGCTCTCACCGCAAATGGCACACTAAAGCATGTCGCTGTTAACCGGATTCGGGATTCCCGTTTGGCTTGATCTGTGATTCACTTGTCTCATGGAAGGAGATGCACCATGGGCAAGCCGCATCCAATTGAGTTGCGTGAGCGTGTCGTTGCGTTTGTGAATGAGGGCAATAGTCACCGGGAAGCCGCTCGGCATTTCCGTGTTTCGCCTCGGTTCGTCAACAACATGATGATCCTGCATCGGTCATCCGGCTGTCTGGCCGCCGCCAGGCAGGGCCACCCGCCTGGAAGTGTGAAGCTTTTGGCTCATGGTGATTGGGTCCGCGAGCAGATGTCCGCCCGTGGCGAAACGACTTTGGACGAACTGTGCGTTGCGCTCGCGGAGCGCGGTATTGAAGTCCACCGCGCCACGGTCGGGCGATTTCTACACCGACTTGGGCTGAGCAATAAAAAAAAGCCTCAAGGCAAGCGAGCAGCGTAGACCAGAGATCGCCAAGGCGCGTGATCTTTGGATCAATCGCCGAAAGCGGTTCTTCAACAAGGCCTTGTCGCGTCTCATCTTTATCGATGAGACTTCCACAAATACGCGCCTGACAAAACGCACCGGATGGTCTACCAAAGGCAGGCGCTTTGCCGCCTATGCGCCCTTCGGAAAATGGAAGACACAGACCTTCATTGCCGGACTGCGCTGCCATGGCCTGACCGCGCCGTGGATCGTCGATGCACCGATGAACAGCCGCATCTTCGAAACCTGGATCGAGACACAGCTTGTGCCGACACTGTCAGCCGGTGATATAGTCATCCTCGACAATGTCGGCTTCCACAAAAGCCAGAAGGCTGAGCAACTGGTCAAGGCAAAGGGCGCTTGGTTTCTCTTCCTGCCGCCCTATTCGCCGGACCTGAACCCAATCGAAATGGCTTTCTCAAAACTCAAAGCACTTCTGAGAAAGCGAGCAGCACGCAGCTTCGACGCCATCTCAAAAGCACTTGGCGATATCATCAGTCTCTTCTCCATCAATGAATGCCAGAACTTCTTTAAGGCTGCTGGGTATGAGGCCGAATAAATGCGACACGCTTTAAAATTGTTTGAAGATCCAAAACGGATTAACCCAAGATCAGGATTCTATTGAAGGGTCTTCGATGTTTTCGGATAAGCGGCGGGTTGGGTCTGGATTCAAGGCGATTAGATTTTCGGCGTTCAAAGCGGATGGAGACGTGACCAGATTGGGTTGAACGGCCCCGGTGTCTTTGGGAAAAGCACCGGAGTTTAATTCCTTCGGCCAACTCCGCGTTTGGCGCTAAAAAGCGATTGAGCGCTTAAAGCCCGCTGACGCCACCAAAGAGCCTCAACCCTCTTCGAAAGACGGTCGCCCATGGCGAGTAGAGAGCGCCCATGCGTTTTCAGCCGCTACCGAACAGTTAAATTTTGTAAGCACAGACTTCAATCAGAGTCGTGTTTACATTTTCATGCGCAGCATCGACTTATGAACGACAATTATCCTTCCTCAATGATCGATTGGACTGGCCAATCAACTGTCAAACGCCGAAACACGTCCGGTTGCTGGTGGCGGTGATTGTCATGTTGATAGCTTTTGTTGGGGTTACGATGCTCGCGTACAGCCTCCTCGCATCAAGTACATATGACCGCGCCATCCTTCCAGAACACGCGTCGTCACATGAAATGTTTGACTGATCCCAAAAGGGCCACTTAGCTTAGCCTGCTACAGGACACTGAATGACATGCCGCCCTGCCGATCAGTCTCCTCGACATCCAGGGATAAAAGATCATGAGCATCCGAAGGTTTCAGTTCCACTTTCTGGGCATCCATCGCGGCAGCAATAGCCTGCTTATTCCCCCAGAGTTTTCCACGCCTGGACGTATCCGGACCGTCGGCAGGCTCCGCAATACTAAATTCAATCTGGCCGGCATCAACGCCGTCACAAATCAAACTGCCTGACCCGATCAGGAATATAACACTCAAGTCTGCGCCTCCTCACAAGAACTGATACAGTTCATATGGCCAGCGGTTGCTTGGTTCAATGATCAATCGATCGGGTTGCCGCGATACGAGGCGGTTGCGCGTCCACTGCACATTCAATAGTCTCCATCGGCAAAGTAAACGCCGCTCCATTTAAGAGGATCCATATGGCAACGGGCACGGTAAAGTTTTTCAACCAGGACAAGGGTTTCGGTTTCATCACGCCAGAAAGTGGCGGCAGTGATGTTTTTGTGCATGTCTCCGGCTTAGCCCAAGCGGGCGTATCGCTCGGAGAGGGCCAGAAAGTCAGCTACGAAATCGGCCAGGATCGTAAAACCGGCAAAGCCAAGGCAGAAAACGTTCGACCGATCTGAATCAGCATCCCGCAGATTTTTCGCCACGTCCATCGCTGCAATCTGGCGGCGATGGTCGTCGTACGAGCGGCCTACGCTTATATTTCCGATCTCCCTTAATCAGCGGTATTCCGTGCGAGCTTTGCTGGGAACCGGACCCGAGCCGCCCATCTTCTTTGGTTTCCGTCGGCGAACCGGTTACCCCTATGAAAGCCCCCTCGCCTAACGGTTCGAACGTCGGAAAAGGGAAAACCAGTGCGATAAGCAAATCAAGGCCAGCCCAGCCAACAAAGCAATCCCGCGATCAGGCCCGAGCCCAGAATTTGGCTTATTCGCGATAAACGTTTCCAACTCATGGCTGTGCCTTAAGAAACGGGTCAAAACAGTGTCATATCGAGACGAGACCCCCGCTTGCCTTCATTCCCGAAAATAAGAGCTGGCGGATTGAGAAGGTACCTCCCCTCGCCTTCTGTGTCAGAGAACGTAGATATCCGCCAGGCGAATTGATGGTCGATAGTTTCTGCAGGATCCAGGCAATGGCCGTCGAAGCGGTTTCTGGCCCCATGAAACGGATCGCTTCCTGATAGGCTGATTGACTGATACCGAGAAAGCCTGAGACGATACGCGAAGCATCGTGAAGCTCACGCCATGTGCCAATTCCGTTCGCACCATACTCGCGAATATCTGGACAGGATCGAAGCACCTGATCGAGGGAAATGGATGGGGTTAAGTTGCCAGAAGTTCCTTCTTCCGGCTTCTCAGAAACTGGTGTTTCCGCGGAAGGCGCGTTCAAATCAATCTTTTCTCCATTTTGAGATTCAAAAAGGGATTCTGGCAGGGATTCATTATGCTGCCGCTCAGTTTGAGCGACGCTGACGCTCATTTCCGGAACAATCTCTATTGTTTTCAAAGCGATAGCCAATTCACCACGAATGGCTTCAAAATTGGCCCTAATCGCGGACAGTTCATCAAGAGATGCACGACGAGGAATTGCGTCGACAATGGAGCGGAAGCGAACGAACAAAGCTTCGAGACACTCACTAAGCTCACCTCTTTCTTCGGCCTTATCCGCAAAAGCTGCCGCCATATCTCTGCGCATGACCGACACTTCGTCGCGAAGACGCTTCAGTGCTTTCTGATCGGCGAGAATCTTATCCGCGATAGCAACAATTTCAGACGCTCGCTCGAGCAAGGGTGCAAAGGAAAAGCCAAAAGCAAGCTCGACGCCGCCTTCCCTGTCCTTATGAACATAGCGCTTGCGGGTCGGGCTATCTTTGCGCGCAATGATCCCAACTTCGATCAGGGATGCCAGATGTCGGCGCAGTGTAGACTCCGGCATGCCATGGGCACGCAGCGAAAGCTGTCGGTTGGATGGGAAGACGACAAGACCACTTTTCTCATGCAATTCATCATCAGGCAGAAATGACAACAGCGAGCTCAGCACGGCAAGACAACGATCGTTCAGGCCGAAGTTAGCCTTAGCCACGCAAAGCTGTTTGTAGAGCGCCCATCTGTTTACGCCCCTCCTCCGCTTCGGCTTCTCTTGCCGATCAGAATTTTGGGCAAACATCTTCATTCGCCCGCGGAATGCGGACGTGTCAGTCTTCAAAATTTGCATTCCCTCTCACCTTTCAAAAGGCAAAAGAAATCCACCCGCCAAAAAGACGCTTACGACTCTTGACACTGATTCATGGAAATGCGATTCTCTGATTACCACATCCGAGAGAGGCTTCCACGACGGCGACGTTTTGGGGGCCTTTTTCTTTTGGTCGTTATCCTTCTTTTTCGTCTATTAGATACTGCGCATGCAGCTCGGGCATTCGTTCCGCAAGAAAGTCAACGAACCCTTGAGGAACATTTTTCTGAAAACTTAGCCGTGAACCGGCCTTGGACCGAGCAATCGTTGCCAGCAGTTCGCCGTTTGCTCGGATTTCACGCTGTACTTTAGATTCCTGTGTTGCTTGCGTCAGATCGGGTTGTTTCAAAGCAGCGACAGCGGCTTGAAAACGATCCGACGGCGAGCTTGTCAACGCCTGCTGAACTAGAAGCTGGGCATTGGATCGTGCGTTCCACAGTTCGCAAAACTCGAGCCAACGTCTGCGTCCTGTGTCAGGCGCCCTTCCGATTAGAAGCAATGTAGACTTCGGAACAGTAGTCGTGATGCGTAGCATCTCAGACAGATGTGACTTTGTCGTTGATAACGAGGCGCAAATGACATCACGCCGAAAACCTGCTGCTTCCTGTTCATGCGCAAAAAGACATTTTTCCAAAAAGCTGAGGTCTTCTCGATTAGTGTTCTCCTCACCCTGAAAGACAATTGCCTGTTCGTCAGTAAGTTCCTTGATAACGGCACGGAAGGGCAACCCCAATTGCTTTGCTGCATTCCAGCGACGGCGGCCAAACACGATCTGATAATGGTGTGTTCCATCGTCCAACGGACGGACTAGACCAGGAACGATCTGTCCTCGTTCTCGCATTGACTCAACGATCTCTGCTATCGCTGACTCTTCATAAGAGCCATCAAAGCGATCTTGAATCGGCGACGGAGCAATATCATTAACGTCAATGTCAATGATGTGATCGCCGTCCTTCAGAATTTTCGCGAACGTCTCCTCGCGTTCGTGAAGCTGGCGAAGCCCAGCCGCCACTTTTCGAAGATGAGGCGATGGCGAAGCTGCTGGCGTCATGTCGCCAGTTTGCTCTTGCGGCTTCACAAGGTTTGCGAAGATGGATCGGGAATCTTTCCGGCTCATTCTCTGCCCCATGCTGTCCAAAGCAGCTTTTCGATTTCATCGTTCACAGCGTTGAGTGATTCCATCGCCCTGTCATACGTTTTGGGCGCTGAGAAACGGGATCGCTGCACTTCATACAGGCTTTGCTTCCACGTGAGTGCATCTGCTACCGCTGTCGATTTCATAACCATATTCAGCAAGAGGTCCTCGCCAAAAACCTGTCGCATAAGAGCGGTCATATTAGCTTGCGGGTGATCGTTTGCTTCAAATTTGGTTATGATGAACTTTGCAAAATCCCAATCAACTTCGGCTCCGGCATCATTCAACACCTGCATATACGACGCAGCGAGCTCGAGAAACTTTCCGGTAGCGTCAACATCGAGCATATGAGCAGGTACAGGAATTATCACACCCGTAGCGGCCGTAAGCGACGCAAGCGTCAAGAAGTTTAGGGATGGCGCTGAATCCATCAGGATAACGTCGTAGTCGTCTGAGACCTGATCCAACGCTTGCGATACACGAAGGAGGAAGTTGGTGCCGCTTTTGCGCATCTGGAGCGCTACTGCAGTTTCAAATTCTGTCAGTTCCAATCCCGCGCAAATTACATCCAGTCCCGGAATATGCGTCTGATGGATCAATTCTTTAGTGGGCCGGGGATTCTCAAACTGGATCGCCGCGTACAGAGTATCATCAACCCGTGGATCAAAATTGGGAAGCGTACCGTGTAAGCTGGTCAATGAGGCTTGCGGGTCAAGGTCCACAGCGAGAACGCGATAGCCCTTCAACGCGAGATAATGCGCTAAATGAATCGTCGTCGACGTCTTGCTCGACCCGCCTTTAAAATTCGTAACTGCAATTATATGGCAAGCTTCGTCTCCGGTGCGTCGTGGGTTCATCCATTTCTTACGTCCCTTCGACGCAAGCATCATTCTGAGTTCAAGGACTTGTTCCAACGTATAAAGGCGGCGCCCATTGGATGTTACCTCTGGCGTCGGACCTATATCTTTTTGAACGACTTGGCGGATATAAGCTTCCGAGACATCGAGCAATGCTGCGACTTCCGTCGACGAAAATTTACGCATCTCTCGACGGGCATCTGGCGGATATTGAGCGATTGAAAGATTCTGCAGAGCGCTTTCGAGCTTGCCCGAAAAATCCTGCATAAACTGAAGACTGCTCAGGTGGCGATTCACGATTTTATCCTCATTGAATTGGAGCATATTAGACGCCACTAGAGTTAACGAATGGTAAAACCAAATGTAGTTTCGCAAAAATACAAAAGTGCGAACTTTTTGCGCAACTTCAAACTAATCCGATTCGGGTGGTGAGAAAAGAGGGAGTTCCCCGCGGGGAACTGTTGAAAAATTTTGTATTTTGGAGCCTGAGGAGGCGCGGTGACGGCCCACGGCTTCGTCTTATACATTGCATAAGTGCTTTATGGTTCCCCGCGGGGAACTTTATTCCTCGAGCGTTGCGCCCCTCCCCTCTTGCAGTCTCCATAATGCAGGGCATAAAGACGTGAGACTGAGCATAAAGTTCCGTGTGAGCTTAATACATATCGTTGTACGGCTCTTTGGTTTCTCCAACCATTCGGGCAAGCTCGGAAAAAAATTTGCTGGATCGCGGAGTTGTTTCCTTATTCGCGGCCTCGAGAATTCGGATAGGGAAGCAGACAGCATCACGGCTTGAAGGATTGAGGTCCTCTACAAAACGTTCGTCGCTTCGCGCTATCGCTTCGGCATTCTTAAGTGCTCTGTTTAGCTCTAATTGCGTGAGCATGCCTTTTTCAACCAAGGCATGGTTGATGGCACTAATTGCCATGCAAAGTCCTTCGATCTGCAGATTGGCTACGTTCATTTTCACCTCCTGTGGCTGGAGGAGAATAACGCTGCGCTGCTGTCTTTTGATCCATGGGTGGTCGTTTTGACGAATAGTCAAGAACGATAAGGTTGTCGCACGAGTTTATGATCCCAACCCAAGTTGGCAGTTCGGTGGGGCAGTTCTGAGGTGTACTTTAGTGTTGATAAGACGGTAGTGCCTCAGAATGTTGCTTCCACTTGCGTGTTCGTCCCAACTAACTTGGAGCATTCATGTAGGGGTATATGGGGTGGTCTGAATGCCGGCTGTTTCTTTAGTCGAGTGGGATATTGTCGAAGCCAGAGTGTCGGCTGCGAAGGCAAGATATGCGCTTTCAAAACAGTCTCTCGCATTTCTTTATCTGGTGCTGGAGCAGTTTTTTCCGGATCGATCTTCCGATTATCCTGAGATGATTGTCGATGGAGGAAACGATCTCGGGGTCGATGCAATTGAAATTCTTGAGAGAGAGGATCACGCTGAAGTTCTGGTCTTTCAATCAAAGCACAGGACATCTCTCGACTCCACGGACCGAACAATCAATGACGCGGAGGTTCTTAAAATTGGGTCATTTCTGCATTGTCTCTTTGGCAGAGAAGAAAGGCTTACGAAAACGGGGAACCTTCAACTTGCCGAGGCTGTTTCGCGAATCTGGCAGCTTCACCGCACTGGAGTGACCTTGCCCCCAAGTTTTATCCAGTTTTGAGTTCGCTCCAGCGGTTTTGGGTTGCTGTATTTGGGGCGGTAGCGGCGGGTTGCGGTGCGGAGCCATTTCGGCTGCGCAGCACCGCATCACGTCGCGGGTTGATGGTCTGAGCGAACTCGGCAGGTGTCAGCCAGCCGAGGCCAGAATGTGGACGGTGATCGTTGTAATCGCCGCGCCAGTTTGAAAGCGCTGATCGAGCATGGGTCAGTGACGAGAAGAGGGTTTCATTCAAGAACTCGTCTCGCAGCCGTCCATTGAAGCTTTCGATGAAAGCGTTCTGAATGGGTTTGCCAGGCGCAATGTAGTGCCAATCCACCTTAGTCTTGTCCGTCCATTGCAGGATCGCGTTGCTGGTGAACTCGCTGCCGTTGTCACTGACGATCATTTTCGGTTTGCCGCGCTCCTCGATGATCCGGTCAAGCTCGCGGGCAACGCGCAGACCGGAAAGCGATGTATCGGCGACGAGTGCCAGGCATTCCCTGGTGCAATCGTCGACGACCGTCAGAATCCGGAACCTGCGTCCATCGGTGAGTTGATCCGACACGAAGTCCAGTGACCAACGATCATTGGCTGTCATCGGAACCAGCATCGGTGCTCGTGTGCCGATCGCTCGCTTGCGACCGCCGCGCTTGCGCACCATCAGCTTTTCCTCCCGATAGAGCCGGAAGAGCCTCTTGTGGTTCACAAGGTGCCCCTCGCGTCTGAGTAGGACATGAATGCGTCGGTAGCCAAAGCGGCGGCGTTCATGCGCCAACGCCTTCATTCGCTCGCGAAGGTCATGGTCGTCGATGCGGCTGCTTTCGTAACGAACTGTCATCCGGCAAACACCGATGGCTTTACACGCCCGCCGTTCGCTCATCCGATGTTGGTTCATCAGATGCGCGATAGCGTTCCGCTGGGCTGCGGGCGTCACCACTTCTTTCCCAAAAGGTCTTTCAACGCGGCGTTGTCGAGCATCGCATCCGCCAGAAGCCGCTTCAGTTTCGTGTTCTCGTCCTCCAGCGTCTTCAGCCGCTTGGCCTCAGACACGTCCATCCCGCCGAACTTGGCCTTCCATTTATAGATGCTCGCATCGCTGACACCGTGTTTGCGGCAAAGCTCCGAGACAGGCGTGCCCGCCTCGTGCTCCTTCAGGATGCCAATGATCTGTTCGTCTGTGAAACGGTTGCGCTTCATTCTCTGGTCCTCTCAATGGGCCAGAGCTTACTTCAAAATGGATTATTTCAACGGGGCAAGGTCAGGAGTAATATGCCGTTATAAGGTTGTTTTTTGTAGCAACGGGAAGGGCTTGTCTCATTCGGCAACGACGATTCTCGATAGTACGCTTAATTCGATGCCTAGCGTTGATTATGAAGTATACGGTCCTGCCGAAATTATGAGGGACATCGGCGCTACCGGTCGCGAACGTGAGAATGGGTATCTGCAAGTTATCGGTAGGGAAGCATTTGAGCGGAGCGACGGGGATATACGCGGGGTTATCGCATCCGTGGACGCACGCTCTTTCGTTGATATGATACGAACGTCAGATGGCAAATCCATCAAGCGACATTTGTTCGACGAAAATCTGCGCATTTTTCTCGGGTCAACCGGCGGCTATAATAGCAATATTATCCAAACAGCCGTGTCCGAGGATAGCCATCTGTTTTGGTATCTGAACAACGGCATAACGATTACCTGCAAAGATTACGCCTATAACAAGGGTCATTCGAACCCGGTAATTAAGATTGAAGATTTTCAGATCGTCAATGGTGCTCAAACCTCGCATTCGTTATTGGAAGCCTACAATCGTTCCCCAGACGCATTCGAAAATATTGTGATTATGGTCAGAGTTTACGCTACGGCGAGAGGAGATATTGCGGAGCGCGTAGCAGTTGCGACTAACAGTCAAGCTCGCATTCAAGTTCGAGATCTGAGAGCTAACCATCCGATACTCAAAAAGCTCGAGATAGCTTTTCTAAATCAAGGTTATTATTTCGAACGCAAACGAAATATGCATGCCGACAAGGACCCCGGGCGCCGTCTCGATGCCTTAAAGCTTGGCCAAATACTACTTTCATACGCGTTGGGGGAGCCGGATAGCGCTAAGGCGGACTCCGATAAGATTTTTGGCGAGCGGTTTGCAGGGATCTTTCACGAGAATTATTCCATTGAGGAACTATGTCGTCTTGTTGAACTCTATCGGTTGATAGAAGATATGCGTGACGACTACGTTGCAAAGCAGCGGGACGCTATAGAGTCTACAGGCGAACAGCAGTACTTAGTATATGGACACTGGTTTGTACTCTATGCGGCGCATCTTATCTGCACTCAGAAGAAGTTGCCCATACCGTTCGGATCTGACGCGAAACAACTAGTATTTGATGCCCTTACTTTGGTCGCCAACGCATGTGCAACAGCGAAAAGCGCAGCGCAATATCAGCTATTCCGTAGTCCACGAACGAAGAACAGGCTGATCGCAGAGCTTGAAGGTCGCCAACTGAGTCTGTTCGAACTTTGAAGTGCGATTGTCAGAGTCTGTGAGGTTCTTTCCGAAACCAAACAGGTAGTAAAAGCTAAGTTTGATGGACTAAGGGCTTCGAATGGATGAGACCTGAGGCGGGGAAGATGCCAAAAATTCAGAGTTTGAAATATTACGACCGCACGGGCGATCAGCGGATAATAGGGTTCAATGCTGGTCAGCTAAGTTCGAGCTTTGAATTGACACTGCTTACTGGTCAAAACGGCTCACAAAAGAGCTCGGTGCTTCGGGATCTCGTATCGGCGCTTATACTGCCGGACCATCGGACGAGAGTACAGTTTTGCGGCCAGTATCAGGCAGCCACGCCGACTCCAGTAATTTGCTTTTCGGGATCGGTTGCTGACAGATTTCCAGTGAAGATGCAGGGTGGGCGCCGTACAGAGTACGACGTGGCAAACTATCATTATATCGGCCAACGCGCCGGGACCAATCTACTCAGTAAAAAGCTTCCTCTGGAAACTGCAGTTATCTTCGCGTTGAACCCGGCGATGAAAGAGCGGTTTCGATTTCCTTTCTTCGAAAGGGCGTTTTCATTTTCAGGGCTTCTTCCCAGGCTGAGTCTAGATATCCGCTACGATCCCAAATTCCGTAAGCGGTTTCCATCGAAAACGCCGCACGAAATCCTCGCCATAGCTCTGGACGAAAACGCAGAAACGAAAAATCGAGGCGGCATATCTAAGGCTACCGCTCAAAGTGTGGTAGCCCAATTTTCTGGGGACGATTTCAATTTCTTGAACGCCCTAATAACGGAGCGCAAAGGAAAATTTCTCCAAACAACGTTGGATCAATTTAGTGTCACTGACACTCCAGAGAACCGCGCCGTGAGGCTTGGGTTATTGCTTGATATACTCATTATCGATCGAGCCTTTGTACAGCGTCCGGGCGAAGAACCGTTTTCGGCTTACGAGCTTAGTTCGGGTGAATACCACATGCTAACCAGTCTTCTGGCGTTAGGGTTTTCAGTTACAACGGAATCTATTGTGCTGATTGATGAGCCGGAAAACAGCCTTCATCCTCAGTGGCAACAAGACTTCATGAGCACGGTCCTTGAGTTGTGTGAATTAATGCAAGATGGTCATCTCGTTATTTCTACACACTCGCCACTCATTGTAGCTTCTGCAAAACCCGATAGCATGATCGTCGATTTGAGTATCCCTATGGATGTCATGCCTGCGGCTCCGATCCAGTTTGGCGCATCAAGTGATAGTATTCTTTTCGATCAGTTCGGCATCGCTTCGAGCCGGAACCTCAATGTAGTTGACTTGGTTCAAAAAGCCGTAAATTTGGTCGAGCACGATCTAATAAACAGCACTGATTTCATTGTGCTTCTGCCGAAGCTAAGGCTACTACGCGAAGCATTGTCGGATACGGACCCGTTAATTCCTGTAATTGATGTTTTATTAGAGGGGGCTCTGCGAGATTGAATATAGGCTTCGAAAGCATTGTTCCCACGCCAACCTATGCAAAAGGAGTATCGCTCGCATCATTTGCTGGGCTCAACTGGGATAGTCGAGCAGGCATAGTCACTGCATTTAAGCTAAGTCTAAAATCTGAGCTAAGGCGTAGTCAGCACGCTTTGTGTTGCTATTGTCGCCGACCGCTTGGCGATCCCCGTGACACCGATCTTGAACATATAATTGAAAAAGCTGCTCACCCCGCTTTTACCTTCGAAATTCGGAACCTGGCTCTCTCATGCTCTACATGTAACAGCCAGAAAGCGAGGACTTATAAGCTGCTTTGCGAAAAAATTAAAAAACGATCTAAGAAAATTTCAGGAGATGGCGTTAAAGTAAATAGAAGTCCCGTGCTCTCGAGTAACTTGCCACCAGTCGCAATTTCATCGGCAGCAGACTTTCGGTGGGTCCACCCACATCTCGACATTTTTAGTAATCATATCGTGCTCAAGAAAGGTTACATCTTTCAAAGACGAACGTTAAAAGGCTATAGGACTATTCAGGGTCTACAACTCAATGCTCTCACCCGAGTAGAGCATCGCGCTGCCGTAGAAAAGCTACTCACGCGAAAAGGACCGCTATCAATGGCTTTTGGAGCTTTTGCGCAAATGCATTACCATAATCCCAATCAAGTATTTTCAATTCTTGCTGACGTCCTTAGAACCAAAATCAGTACTGCGTACGAAGCCATTCCGTAGCCATTTTCTTCATAGCATTCTGGCAGCGCTGCCGCTTCTTCTTGTAGCGTTATTGTAATAATCGGACGCCTGCTGCACCGAGCGATGACGCGATTGTTCCATGGCTTCAGGCAACGGAATGCCACGATTGGCGGCTTCGGTGAGATAGCCAGAGCGCAGGCCGTGGGCGGAGAATTCTGTGGCATCCAGCCCTGCCATTTGCGCGCGCTGTTTGACGATCCGGTTGACGGCGCTCGGTTCAAGTGCGCGAGCCGACACATTGCCCCAGCGATCGACTTTTCGAAACACGCTGCCCTTGTCGATCCTGGCTGCTTCCAGCCAGCGGGTGAGGGCTTCGACGGGTCGGCCGGTCAGATAGACGGTTTCGTCCTGATCGGCACCACTGGTCTTGGTGCGACCGAGATGGATGCCGAGCGAGGGGAGGGGGGAACCGCCCTCATCGGTGACAGGGGTCTGTTTGACCAGCTGTTCTATGCGCAAGCCGGCGACTTCGCTTCGCCTGCGCCCGCCCGAAGCAAAGGCTACCATCAGGATAGCTCGATCCCGCAAGGCGGTGAGATCCTCGCCGGAACAGGTTGCCAGCAGCTTGCCCAGAATATCGCCGGTAATCGCATTTGCACTCTTGCGGCTGCGCGGTCGGTTCAGGGCACGCACCGCAAGCCGGATTGCCGATTTGACGGAAGGCGATGAAAACGATCCCTCCAGACCGCGCCAGCGGGTCAGCGTCGACCAGTTAGCGAGACGACGGCGGACGGTCGCCGGCGCATGCGGTCCCGACACGCGCAGAAAGCCTTGTCGACGCAAGTCTGCTTCCACGTCAGCTGGCATGCCGTGATCGGGTTCGATCTCGCGTTGCTGCGGCCGCCACAAATGATGCGCGACGAATTTCAGCAACAAGGCTTCCGGCGCGGGGAAGGGCAGGGGATTGCCTGTCGCAGCCATCGCCCAGGCTTCGAGATAGGCCAGATCCGAGGTTAGCGCGCGCAGCGTGTTTTCGCCCATGCCTTCATTGACCAGATGGCGTAGTGTCTCGACATCCTCGTCTGTCAAAATGCCAGCCAGCATGTCGCGCCGGTTCATCGGCAAGACGGCGGCGATTGTATCGAGTGTTTCGGTGCGCCGTTCGATGGCGGAAACGGACGATGTGGTCACAGATCAAAACTCCTGATGGCCGGAAAGCGGGCTTTCTGTGGCGCGGCTTTGCCCCGACTTTCGCTGATTTGCGGCTTCAAATCAATAACCTTCGATAACCTGTACTTATCGGAGGTGATGCACGCGTATAGTTAACGTCATGGTAACGAAAGCAAGAGCGAGTTTTGGTTTCGTATAGCGACATTTGTATAATATATAGAATAGGTTATCTTGAAGAAATGTCGTGTAACGCCGCTAGAAATTCGGTAAGCGGGGCATATCCGTTGGCGGTGCCATTTTGTTGTGCAGTTGCACGGTGAGTTGCAATCTACCATAATTCCTTTTGCCCAAGAAGGTCGTATAGATTGCACGATGAAGAAGACTCCGATTACCGAGCTCGATATTGATAGTCTTGATGAAGCCACGCTGATGGAATTGAACCGGCACATCGTTGAGCGATTGCAGTTTCTCCATCAACAAAAGACAGCCGCTGTGCTGCAGGAGATTAAGATCGGCAGTGGCGTGATGTTTGAAGGGCCAGATGGTACGATGGTTCGAGGCTTTGTTATTCGTCGCAATCGCAAGACGGTGACGGTGCACACGGATGACGACAAACAGTGGAATGTTTCACCGTCATTACTGAGCTTGACGGGTGGTCATATTATGGATGAAGCACCAACAAGAGCAGGTCGGGTGGTGCCATTCTCAAAGCCTGACAGTCGGAAGTAAGTGGGATCAGGCTTTGGCGATAATGAGGCCTGCAAGCTCCGGAATGGCTGTTTGTTGACTGGATATACCAAGCCGGTCGCCGAGATAATGCCAGAAGGAAAGCCGAAGCTTTTTGCAGGTCTTCATAAGGCCCAGCATGGTATCGCGGGCAATGCGTCCATCGTTGCTCATGGTGCCACCCGAGATTTTGCGTTTGGTGACGCAACTGCGCAGATCGTTCTCGGAGGCGTTGGTGTGCAACGGAATTTCCGGGCGTTCGAGAACCTTGAGCAGTTCTTCCTTGCGGCGTAGCAGGCGTGCCAACAGCTTGTCCAGCTCCATACAACCCGTCCGGATAGAGAAGATGCGGTCAAACCGTTGCCGGAAAGCGCTGATTGATCCTGGTGAGGGGCTCTTCTGCCTGAATGCCTTGAGCGCCTTGTAGAAGCTCCAAATGAGATCGCGTATATTTTCCACCCACCGGACGTGCTGTGGCGTCGCCGGCATCAGCTTTTGCAGCAGCCGCTCCGCATGCACCCAGCACAGCGCATGATTGCCAACCCGGAACTGGCCGGCATCGTCGGAGATAATGACGGCATTGCCCAGCAGGCCGTGGTGGCGAACAGAACCCCAGATGCCCGCTTCCGCGACGACCCGAACCATGTCCTTATCGAAGATGTCGACACCTTTTTGCGCCAGGTGTTCCAGAAAGGGGACCTGGTTGCTAAAGCGTTGAGGCGTGCGTGTTTGCAGCCTGGCGATGACTGTCGGATCCACGCCATGTCGCGTCTTCAGATAATCAGAAGTAGCATCGTTAAGCACATAATCCTGATAATTGCCGCGCAAGAGCGACAGGAAGTTCAGGCGGGATTTTGTTTTCGTGGTGCGAAAGACGGTAAAATGCTCGCCGCCAATATGGGTGGTATAGAAGTTATCACGCGCATGACGGGCCCCGGTGTCATCGACCGTTACATAGGCTTCCGACACCAGGCCAGCATGCAGAACGGCAGCATCCTCAGCAACAAAGCCATCCAGCCCCTTGGTGAGCAAACGCACAACCTGGCGTTTGGAGATGTCCATGCCGATGTCATTAAGCAGGGTCGACAACCGTTGCGCTGTGACCTGACCTTGCGCATGCAGCATCAGGCAGAGCCGCCTGAGGTTTGGGCCATAACCACCGACGATTCCGGCAGGTAACGGCGCAAGAATAGTCTTACCGTTCGGAGCAACCCAGCATTCGCGCCGGTAGTGAATAACCTCAGCGCGCAAAACTATATCGCGCACGTAATAGCTCTTGTAGCCCTTGAAGCGTGAACCGTCCGGAACACGGGCATGAAGAACCACATCCCGATCAACGCGCTCGACATCCAGTTTCGGTCCACGCGGCTTCTTCTTGCCCGCCTGCTTGTCCTGAGCTTTCGCGTCCGTTGCCTTATCCATGCCCGACGGTTTGAACGGCGGCCGTGGCGGCAGGTTTTTCAGTCGCGCAATTTCATCGCGAAGGAGTTGGTTCTCAACTTTAAGCCGGGTGTTTTCCAGACGGAGCTCGGCATTCTCCTTACGGAGTGCTGTATTCTCAGCTTCCAGTTTTTCAAGCCGAGCCTCTGCACGTTCGGTTTTCTCAACCAAACCCGTGACCAGACTGCGCAACGCGTTCAGTGAAAGCGTGTCAGCATGCTTGGGCGAGGGAAGCATTCTCTTCGGCATCGCAAAAGAGAATCATGATTTGCCAAAATCAGGAATCCCATAGCCATGAAATATCGATGCGGAACTCACGATATGCACAGTGTTTAATTTTTCTGACTTGGAATCAGAAACAGGGTCTTGGCCACCAAATTTGCCCCGCTTACGCATATCGGGTGAATCGAAGCTGACCACTGCGCGTCAATGCGCCCTTGTCGACCAGATCCTGCAAATCGCGGGTGGCGGTTGCGCGTGAGGTCTTTGTTATGGCCAGATAGTTGTCGGCACTGAGGCCACCGATAAAACCCTCCGGTCCTGCCTCGAACAGACGCGCAATGACTTTCTCCTGACGGGGATTGAACGTTCCCCTGAACCGGTCGTAAAAATGCGCCTTGGCGATGTAGAAGGCGACGCGATCCAGCGGGTTCTGTCGCGAAATCTTCACTTCTGCTCCGCTACTGTCCCTTCGGAGCGCATAATTGAGTGAGGTGACAGGGTATGGCAATCGATTTCAAAGGGGCTCATTTTCCTAAAAGTGTCATCCTTTACGCCGTTTACTTTTACGTGCGCTATCCCGGTTCCTATCGTGACCTGCAGGAAATTATGGCCGAACGTGGTGTGAACGTTGACCATGCAACATTGAACCGTTGGGTTGTCCGTTACGCGCCACAGATCGCAGATCAGGCACAGAAGCGTAAACGTCGAACGCTTGCGTCATGGCGTGTTGACGAGACCTATATCAAGGTTCGTGGTCAATGGACCTATCTGTACCGAGCCGTTGATCGTGACGGACAAACGCTTGATTTCATGCTCGCCGAACGCCGAAATCTCGGTGCTGCACGGCGTTTCTTCAAGAAAGCCATCGCAGCCAACGGTGTTCCAGACAAAATTGTCATTGATAAAAGCGGAGCCAATCTGGCCGGAGCACAAGCTGTAAACACAATCCTGAAAAAACCGGTCACAGCAAGATGATTGAAATCCTGCAGGTTAAATATCTCAACAACATCCTTGAGCAGGATCACCGGTTTATCAAGCGAGTCACCAAACACATGTTGAGCTTCAAGGCATTTCATTCGGCTTCAGCGACAATCGCGGGCATCGAAGTAGCACATATGATCCGCAAGAAGCAGTTCGCAAATGACAACCGCTCGCCATTCGAGGTCTTTGCGGAGCTTGCAGCATAATTGCGTCTGAAGATCAGGCCGCGGTGTTGTCACGTTAACTGGGCTACAGTCGCCTGCCTGACGGTTTGGGCGTAAATTTTGGCGATGCAGACATCAGTTATCATCTTCAAGCGTCACCGTTTTCCGCCACAGATTATTGCTCATGCGGTGTGGCTTTATCTGCGGTTCAACCTTAGTCTGCGTGAAGTTGAGGAAATGCTGCTTGAGCGTGGAATCGACGTATCATACGAGACAGTTCGTCGTTGGATCGCCAAGTTCGGCCCCCAGATCACACGCAACTTGCGGCGGCGTCAGGCGCGCCCCGGCGATGTTTGGTATTTGGACGAAGTGGTCGTCAAATGCGCTGGAGAAAAATTCTGGCTTTGGCGTGCGGTGGATCAACATGGCTCCGTTCTCGAAGAAATCTTGCAGAAGCGGCGTGATAAAAGGGCGGCAAAGCGATTGCTTGTGGCGTTAATGAAGCGCTATGGCTTTGCTCCCAAACGGATGATCACCGATAAGCTCCGCTCCTACGGTGCAGCAAAGGCAGAAGTGGCACCCGGCCTTGACCATTGGTCGCACAAGGGCCTCAATAATCGGGCCGAAAATAGACATCTGCCGTTTCGAAAACGGGAGCGAACCATGCAAGGTCATCGGTCACCTGGAGCGTTGCAACGGTTCGTCTCCATGCACTCAGCGACCCGCAATTGTTTCTCTGTTCCATCTCGTCGCCGAGCCGCACACACAATTCGCTACCATCGCCTCGAAGCTTTCGATGCATGGAAAATTGCGGCCTGTTTCGCCTGAATATCTACGAGCCCCTGGCCTTTCCGGCCAGAGAAACTTAACGTGACAACACCGGCCTGACACATGACCGCACCCGATCACATGCTCAGCGGCACGAATTTACCCTTGCATGAACCGGGGCATCCACACATGGAGCCTCCGGCAAACCCGGCGCGTGTGTGGATGCCCCCTACATTGCAAGGTTTTTCTTCCGACTTCTTTTGCAGCGTGTTGCTTCTATCGGTCGTGTGTCAGGCCTCTGATCGCGGCCTGCGCCACGGGGCCGTTATGCAGTTCGAAGAATAGGGTCCACATCGGTTCAGAGAGCTTTATGCTCGAGCCCCGGGACTGGTTTACCCCATCCTGAACATTGAAGTCCTTGCCGCATAGTCGTCAGTCGATCTCCTTGCCGGGGCCAAACGACCCCTAGACGTTTGCCGTTGCCTCCAACAGAGGTGACCGCTCACGCCATTTGGTAATTCTGCTCCCTTGTCATGATCGCCCATATGACCCGGGCCATCTTGTTCGCCAAGGCGACGGCCGCGACCATGCGAGGCTTGCGCCCGACAAGCTGTCCGAGCCAGTTGTCCGGCATGACGCCCTTTCGAATGATCCAGCGAATCCGGCTCATGGCACCGACGATCAGCAGCTTACGGATATCAGTCTGGCCCATTTTGCTCACCCCGCCATGGCGCTGTTTGCCGCCCGTCGATCGCTGCCGCAGCACGAGGCCGAGCCAGGCGGCAAAGTTCCTGCCGCTGGAGAAGGTCCGGAGATCGGGAGCAAACGCCATCACAGCACCGGCCGTCACCGGTCCGACACCTGGCACCGTGCACAGACGCCGCATCTTAACGTTTTCCTTCGTAGCGTCCCTCAGCTTGAGGGACAGGGCGTCGATCTTCGCCGTAAGAAGATCGATCTGATCTAGATAGAGTTGAGCCATCTCCTTGACGGTGTCGGGGATCTCGGTCGTCCCGTCCTCCAACAGGGCCGCTGCCTGTTTGAGATGGGCCGGCCCTTGCGGGAAGACCAGACCGAACTCGGCCAGGTGGCCCCGCAGCGCATTGATCAGCTGCGTGCGCTGGCGGACGAAGCACTGGTGGGTTCGGAATGTCACCGCTCGTGCCTGATGTTCGGCGCTTTTCACCGCGACGCAATGCATGTTCGGGCGCAGCACGGCTTCGGCGATCGCCGCGGCGTCTGCCGCGTCGTTTTTCTGCCGCTTGACGAACGGCTTCACATAGATGGGCGGAACGAGCCGGACATCGTGGCCGCTGCTCTGCGCTACGCGCCCCCAATAGTGGCTGGTCGCACAGGCTTCCATCGCCACGATGCACGGCTCCTGCGCGTCCAGCATCTGCATCAGCTTTGCGCGGGAAACCGTGCGATTGAATAGAACCGCCCCACCCCGATCGGTGCCACAGACCTGGAAGCTTCGCTTGGCGAGGTCGATCGCCAAAATATGCACGTCTGACATAGTGTCCTCCTTCGAATGTGCCGCAGCGGCGAAGATGGCATCATACGACGCCGCTCGAAGGGGCATCCACCGCATCAGTTCAGTTTGTGAGATAGGCTGGTGGCTATGAAGGCCGCATCTGCACGTTACAAGCACCACCGTTTCCCATCTGAGATCATCGCGCACGCTGTCTGGCTGTATTATCGGTTCCTGCTGAGCCTCCGTATGATCGAGGAAATGCTGCTGGACGAGGCATTTCAGTTTCCTACGAAACGGTCCGGCGCTGGGGCAGGAGGGCTTATGCGCGTGACCTGCGCCGCAAGCAGCCATCTGTCGAGCACTGGTCGCATAAGGTATTGAACAACCTTGCGGAGAATTCGCACGTGCCGCTTAGAAAGCAAGCATGGTCAATGCAGGGCTTTCGGTCACCTGGAAGCCAGCAGCTTTTCATCTCGATCTTCTCCGCTGTCCGCAGCCTTTTCGTCCCGCCTCGCTCACAGCGCTCCGCTCTCGGCATTCGCAGTCCTCGCCTGCGCGCCATGGCCGAATGGAACTCTGTAACCAGCGGCAGCTGAAAACAGCGCCACCAATCCAATCGCGTCCCGATCTCGTTAACGTGACATTGCCCAGGCCTCCAAACTGCTCAAAATCTCTGAAGACGGACACACTGATTTGAAGATTTTTCTTCTGAATATTTTAGACGATGAGGTATTTTTCTCAAAAATTTGTGTTTTCCTGCTCAGAATGCGCGCTTGTGCGGTCGAAGCGGAATTGTCTTGCTTCCGTGAATTCTGTCGAGAATATCCAAGAACACTTTTATTCTATAGCTGGGAGGGCGCAGCGAAGACGCAATCGCACAGCCAGTGTGCTGGAATTTCGGGCTGTCGAAAGCTTCAACCAGGCTGAACCGCTTCTCGATCAACTGGGCATAGTTCGTCGGCAGCAAGCCCTGATAATGCCCGGTCGCAATCATCGCAGCCACGGAGTCCAGGCCGGTTGCTTCGGGCCCCCTTTGATAGCGCCCGATCCTGAGCGTTTCTTCGACATAAGGGTGTGGCCGATAGACCAGCGGAAGATGCTCTATCTCCGCATCCTTGACCCGGTTCGAGACGAATATGCGGTGAATTTCCGTGTAGAGCGGCAAGTAGGAGAGGTCGCGATCCCCTCGATAGTTCCCGCGGATGATCAGGTCGACACGCCCGTCTCTCAGCGCGAGTTCCAGCTCGGGGAATGTCATCACGTAAATCTGAGGTTCGACATTCGGAGCCCGGTCCCGCATGGCCTCCAATGCTTCAGGCAGCCTGCAGCCTGGATGGGTCAGTGTGTGCTCCCCGAGGCCAATCGCCAGCCGCCCCGACAAGACGCCGTGTACCGCATCGATCTCCGGGCGGATGCGGCTCAACGCCTGTAACGCAGCGGAAGCCAGGTCGAGCGCAACTATGCCTTCCGCAGTCAACCGGAAGCCGCTTGGCCCGCGTTCGCACAATTTCACGCCAAGCCGCTCTTCGACCTCCCGGACATGGCGACTGATCGAAGGCTTGGACATCGCCAGCTTTTTCTCGGCAGCCGCGAAGCCTCCTGCCTCCGCCACCCCGCAGAACACCCGAAGAGACCGCAGATTACGTTCATCAAAGTCAAGTTTCCTCATATTTGGAAGGTATTGAAAAATGAAACTTAGGCAACAAAAAAATCGCTTTTCGAAATGATGATACCTTCATAACATTTCCTCGTAGCCGGCTGCTGATCGGAAGGCTGCCCCACCCTGATCGCGACTTGAGAAGTAAGTTGCGAATGAAAAGTATTCCATAGGAAGAATTCGATGGCGCATACGCGAATCCGAAAATTCAATACAAAAGAAACATACCCTGAACAGAAGATCGATAATGATCTGTGTCAGGCGGTTGTCGCTCGTGGAACCACGGTATACTTGCGTGGCCAGATCGGTCAAAATTTGGATACTTCCGAATGTGTTTGTGTCGGTGATGTCGCCGGGCAGACAGAGCAGGCAATGAAAAACATCGACATGCTGCTCAAGGAATGCGGAAGCCAGCTCGATCATATCTGCAAGCTGACCATCTACATTTCCGATCCGCGTTACCGGGAGGATGTATACCGTGTGGTCGGCCGTTGGCTGAAGGGTGTATTCCCAGTCTCGACCGGCATCGTCGTCACGGCGTTCGCACGTACCGAGTACCTGGTTGAGGTGGACGCCACGGCCGTCATCCCGGACTGAGCGCATGCCTCGGAGGAGGAGAGTGTTGCCGCAGGGATAACCTGCGGCATCGTAGCAAGACCAAAAATCAATAAAGGGGAACTTATCATGAAGACCAAACTATTCATCGCAGCCATGGCCGCGTTGGTCACCTCATTCGTGGCCGCGCCCGCGTCCGCGGATATGCTCGACGACATCATCGCAAGAAAGACGATCCGCGTTGCGGTTCCTACCGATTATCCTCCGTTCGGTTCTGTCGGAAGCGATATGCAGCCGCAGGGCATGGATATCGACATGGCGAGGTTGATCGCAAAAAGCCTGGGCGTCGAAGTCGAGCTTATCCCGGTAACGGCACCGAACCGCGTGGCCTATCTGCAGACTGGCAAGTCGGACCTCACCATCTCGTCCCTCGGAAAGACGGAAGAGCGGGCCAAGGTCATCGATTTCAGCATCGCCTATTCTCCATTCTTCGATGCCGTGTTCGGCGCCAAGAACCCGCCTATCGAAAAGCATGAGGACCTGACCGGTCATACCATCGCGGTGACCCGCGGTTCGATGCAGGACCAGGAATTGGAAGAGCTCGCACCGGGTGCCGTGGTGAAGCGGTTCGAAGACAACAACAGCACGATAGCAGCATTCATTTCCGGCCAGGTGGCGATGTTTGCCTCCGGCACGCCGGTTGCCGCCGCCATCAAGAAGCGCTCGCCCGATCTCGATCTCGAGCTGAAGATCGTTCTGGCAAATTCGCCGTGCTATGTCGGTGTCGCGAAGGGCGAAACGCGCCTTCTGGAGAAGGTGAACTCCATCATTCGCGAAGCCAAGGCCAGTGGCGAAGTCGACCGCCTGTCGCTCCAGTGGCTGGGTGCACCGAGCGGCGACCTGCCTGAATAACAGCGTTCTGGACCTGTCTCGTTTCCGGTTCTCGCAGGAATGATCGTGGCGATGAAAGCTTCCCGCAATGCTTCGGCATTGCTTGCTGAATGGGCAAGCAATGTGCGCACATCCGATATCCCCGACAAGGTCAGGGCCGTTGCACGCACCTGTGTGACGGACACTATTGGGGTCGCCATGGCGGGAACTGCTTCGCCGGTTTCGTCCCTG
The DNA here is from genome assembly GCF_000017405.1 of Brucella anthropi ATCC 49188. Classification (NCBI taxonomy): domain Bacteria; kingdom Pseudomonadati; phylum Pseudomonadota; class Alphaproteobacteria; order Hyphomicrobiales; family Brucellaceae; genus Brucella; species Brucella anthropi. The sequence goes on along the minus strand of NC_009669.1, from coordinate 52,313 downwards.
GCGCGACAGGTCGCGCTGGAGAATGCGGGCCCCGGCTGGGCCGATATTCTGGGGGCGGGAACGAAATGTTCGGCATCGGCGGCAGCGTTCTGCAATGGCGTTACCGCCCATGCGCTCGATTTCGACGACAATTGCTATGCTGGCTTCGTCCATGGCTCCGCCATTATCGTTCCCGCAGCGCTTGCCGTCGCCCAGGAGCGGGATTTGACGGGGGCTGACCTCGTCACGGCCATCGTTGTCGGTGCGGAATGCGAATATGCAGTGGGCGCGGCTGCCGGGGTCGATCTTTACGAAAAAGGGTGGTGGACGACCGGCCTGATTGGCCCCATAGGCGCAGGTGTCGCTGTCGGGCGGCTCCTTGGGCTGGATGCAGAGGCGATGCAGTCCTGTATCGGTTTTGCGGTTGCCGGTGCCGGCGGTACGAAAGCCTGTTTCGGAACGGATGCGAAAGCCCTGATGGCCGGGGCGGCGAGCGAAGCGGGCGTGAAGTGGGCACTTCTCGCTTCCCGCGGCGCGAATGGTCCGGTCGATGCATTTTCGCATGTGGCGGGGTTTGCCAACCTCTTCAACAATTCGATCTTCAACGTCGAGGAAGTTGCCCGGCTGGGTACCGACTGGCGCCTTGTCGAGCCGGGCATCGACATCAAGAAGTACCCGGTATGCCTGTCCTCCCACGCCGCGATCGACGTTGTTTCCGGCATTGTGAGGCGGGAGGGCATTGCCGCTGCCGATATTCAGGAAATCGTCTGCGACGTGCCGCCCGTCGTCGTGGCCAATCTCATCTATGTTTCTCCGGAAACAGTGAGGGAAGCGCAATTCAGCATGGAGTTCGCTTTGGCCGCGGCCGCGTGTTTCGGCGAACTCGGTCTCGACCAGCTAAAGCCGGAAATACTGCACAGCGAAGAGGTTCGGGCGCTGATGGCGCGCGTCCGTATGCTCAGCGGGCCCGACTGGGACCTGCCGCGCCGTATCGCTGCTCCTGAAGGAGCCTCGATCCTGCTGACGCTGAAGGACGGACGCCGGTTTTCAGGCTTTTGTTCGCATGCCCCCGGAACGGCGGCGAACCCTCTGCCTGCCGAAGAGATCGAGACAAAATTCCTAGGCGGCACGCAAACCGTCCTGGGTGCCCGTCCCGCCCGCGATCTCTTGCAGGCGCTCAATCTTCTCGATGCGGATGTACCGGTTCGCGATCTTTTAAAACCCGTTTTCCCGGGAGCACAGAAATGCGGCTGATCCAAACATGAGTCTATCGAGTTTCATCGACGTTCTGTCAGCATGGCCCAGTCTTCTCAACGGGCTGGTGATGACCATCGTTATCACGGCCGTGGCCTCCTTCCTCGGTGTTTGCCTGGGCACATTGTGTGCCTGGGGAAGCCTGAAAGCTCGGAAATTCCTGCGGATCATCATTCGCTGTTACGTCGAGTTCACGAGGAACACGCCGTTCCTGGGGCAGATATTCTTCATCTTTTTCGGGCTGCCTACGCTGGGTCTGAAAATGAATAGTCTGACTGCCGCCATCGTGGCGATGACGTTCAATCTCACGGCCTATGCCTGTGAAATCATTCGGGCGGGGATCGAGGCAACGCCTCGAGGTCAGTTCGAGGCCTCAGACGCCTTGGGGCTGAAGCCGGTTCAGACCTTCTTCCTTGTGGTGATCCCGCCCGCATTCCAGCGAGTCTGGCCAGCCATGACGAGCCAGCTCGTGATCATTCTGCTCGCTTCGGCGCTGTGCAGCCAGATCTCGGTCGCTGAGCTTTCGTATGTCGCCAACGTCATAGCAAGCCGGACCTTCAGGAACTTCGAAGCCTATATCGTCGTGACGATCCTCTATCTGTTCCTCGCCATCTTCTTCAGGAAGCTGTTGGTTTGGGTCGGGCACCAGTTCGTGTTTGGGCATTTCGGAACGGTGGGGCAACGATGATCAGCGATTTCTCGACCTGGGATATTTTCCGGAATCTCATCGCGGCTGTGCCCTGGACGCTCTATCTTTCGTTGATTGCCTTTGCCGGTGGGGCCTCGCTCGCCCTCCTTCTTCTGGTCTTGCGGCTCACCTATCCTCGTACCCTGTCCCGGCCGATCAGCCTCTATGTGAGCGTTTTCCAGGGCACGCCTCTGCTCATGCAGCTGTTCCTGGTCTATTTCGGGTTGGCGCTGATCGGGTTGCAGACAACGCCGCTTCTGGCAGCCAGCCTTTGCCTGTGGATTTATAGCAGCGCCTACCTGACCGAGACCTGGTATGGCTGCGTGCTCGCAATTCCCAAGGGGCAGTGGGAGGCGTCCTCGAGCCTCGGTTTGAAAAGCTGGCCGCAGATGCGGCTCATTATTCTGCCGCAGGCCGTGCGCATTTCGGTGCCGCCGACGGTCGGAATCCTGGTGCAGGTCGTCAAGAACACGTCGCTTGCCTCCATCGTTGGTTTCGTGGAGCTGACGCGGGCCAGCCAGATGATCGCAAACGCTACCTTCGAGCCGTTCCTGGTCTATGGCGCGGTGTCGCTCATCTATTTCGTGATCTGTTTTTCGATCTCTCTCGGCGGCAAATGGGTCGAGGAGAGGACGAAGATTGCATGAGCCGCCGCGCTTTTGAAAGCCAGTGAACAACGCAATTTTCCTGTCGGGCGGTCATCTCGACCCGCCGGGCACTGGACGACTTATGTGAGGTATTGAACCAAATGGAACCTGCTCTTGTTACGGCCAAGGCTGGCGCGCCGAAATTCCGATCGGACACCGGCGGTGCCGGGGCGGCCATAGAAATCTTCAACATGAACAAATGGTTTGGGGATTTTCAGGTTTTACGCGACATCAATCTGACGGTCATGAAGGGCGAACGCATCGTCATCGCCGGGCCGTCCGGTTCCGGCAAGTCGACCATGATCCGCTGCATCAATCGCCTGGAAGAGCATCAGAAAGGAAGGATAGTTGTCGGAGGCATCGAACTCACCGACGATCTGAAGAAGATCGATGAGGTGCGCCGGGAAGTCGGCATGGTCTTCCAGCACTTCAATCTCTTCCCGCATCTGACGATCTTGGAAAACTGCACGCTCGCCCCGATTTGGGTGCGGGGGATGTCGAAGAAGGCCGCGGCGGAAGTGGCCATGCACTATCTGGAACGGGTCAAGATTCCAGAACAGGCAAACAAGTATCCGGGGCAGCTTTCAGGTGGGCAGCAGCAGCGTGTCGCCATCGCCCGCTCGCTTTGCATGAAGCCTCAGATCATGCTGTTCGACGAGCCGACATCCGCTCTTGACCCGGAAATGGTCAAGGAGGTGCTCGACACGATGGTCTCGCTCGCCGACGAAGGCATGACCATGCTTTGCGTCACGCATGAAATGGGTTTCGCCCGTCAGGTCGCTGACCGGGTGATCTTCATGGATGAAGGCAGAATCGTCGAGGAGAATGCCCCGGCCGAGTTTTTCGACAACCCGCAGCACGAGCGGACAAAACTCTTTCTCAGCCAGATTCTTGGGCACTGAATACAGCAATGACGAGGCAGCGCGCGGTCATCGCCCTCAGCGGTGAAACGCAGGAGCCTGCCTGGACAATTCAAGGAGGAAATTATGCCGCTTACAATCCCCGCAAAGGCCGAGCACCGGACGTTCCTGTATTCGGAGCCATGTCTCGATCTGGATGCGCTCTCTGCCGATATCGCCTATCTGGGAATTCCCTATGGGGCGTCCTACACCTTCGGCGAAATCGCCAATGACCAGAGCCGCGGCGCTTTGGCCATGCGCCGGGCGACCGACAGAATCCTCCGCTCGATAGAGCGATACGATTTCGACCTTGGCGGCCCGATGTATGACCATCGACCCATTCGCGCAGTCGACTGCGGCGATGTATATGCCGATCCGCGCGAGCATGGGGATCATCTGCAGCGTGCCGAGGAGGTTGTCCGCAAGATCGTGGCTTCGGGTGCGCTGCCGATCATATTGGGTGGCGATCACTCTATTCCCATACCGGTTATCAAGGCGCTCGACACGGAGGGGCCGATCACGCTCATCCAGCTGGATCAGCACCTTGATTGGCGTGAGGAAATCAACGGCGTTACGCAGGGCCTGTCCAGCCCGATCCGCCGGGCATCCGAGATGGATCATGTCGGCGAGATTTTTCAGATCGGGCTGCACGCAACCGGCAGCGGGCGTCAGGAAGAGTTCGACGCAGCGGAAGCCTATGGCGCACATCTCGTATCGGCCTATGATCTGCATGATCACGGTGTCGAGCCTGTCCTGGACATGATCCCTGATGGCGGTCGCTATTACATTACGGTCGATCTGGATGCCTTCGAGCCTGGGGGCGCCCCCGGCGTCGCCGCGCCATGTGCCGGCGGCATGACCTTCCTGCAGGCGCGCAAACTGATCCACGGTCTCGTCAAGAAGGGCAGGGTTGTCGGGATGGATGTCGTGGAGATCACGCCTGCGACCGACGTCAATCAGATTACCTGCATAACGGCGGGGCGCTTGATCGTGAACCTGATCGGCGCGGCGGTGCGCGCCAACTATTTTGAAGGTCGCGCCGGCAAGAGCGGCGTGTGAAGGCCTGCAATCCGGACGGTCTCCTGGAGTTGGAAAACCCAAATGAACGCTGTTGAGATACTTGACCAGTTGATCGGCTTTCCGTCGGTCGTCGGAACAGGCAATGGCGACATAGTCGACTGGATTTCCCGCTATCTGGAAAGTCACGGCATCACGGCCTCGGTCCTGCCCGGCCCGGAGGGCGACAGGTCTAATCTCTTTGCGACCATCGGGCCGGCCGATCGGCCCGGTTACATTTTCTCGGGCCACATGGATGTGGTTCCCGCCGGTGAGGCGGAGTGGTTATCCGATCCCTTTTGCCTGAGAGAAGAGACCGGTCGTCTTTATGGGCGCGGTACAACGGACATGAAGGGGTTTCTTGCTGCGGTCCTGGCAAGCACCCCCATGCTTCAATCATTGAAATTGGAGCGCCCCATTCATATCGCCTTCTCATATGACGAGGAGGCAGGGTGCCGTGGCGTTCCTCATATGATATCGAGATTGCCGGAGCTCTGTGCAAAGCCCGTTGGCGCAATCATTGGCGAGCCCAGCGGCTTGCAGGCGGTTCGTGCGCACAAGGGCAAGGCGGCTGCTCGGGTGACAGTGAGGGGACGTTCCGGTCATTCGTCGCGCCCGGATCTTGGTGTGAATGCAATCCACGTCATGACCAGGGTTATGGCGAAGGCTGTCGCAGAAGCGGAGCGCCTGACGCAGGGCCCTTTCGAGGAGACCTTTGCACCCCCTTATTCCTCCTTGCAGATCGGCAGGGTGGGAGGGGGACAGGCGCTTAATATCATCCCCGAACTTTGCACGGTCGAAATTGAGGCCCGCGCCATATCTGGAGTTCGACCGGAAGAGCTGTTGCAGGCGGTTCGCGACGAGGTGGAAGCGCTTGCGGACAGCGGCATCGATATAGAGTGGACACCGCTGAGTGCTTATCCCGCACTGTTCCTTTCCCAAGACACCTCGCTGGTTGCCCTTCTGGAACAGGCCACCGGCAAGCCATCGCGCGCCGCTGTGAGCTTTGGAACCGAGGCAGGGCTGTTTCAGGGCGCGGGCATCGACGCCATCATCTGCGGCCCAGGTGACATCGACCGTGCACACAAGGCAAATGAATTCATCGAGCTGGACGAACTGATGGCCTGCCAGAGATTGATCGAGACCCTAGGCAGAACCTGTACCGGATAACGCCCGGCGTCACGAAACTATTGATAGCAGAGCTGCAGCCTTTCTGCTGCCGAAAGCAATGAAGGGAGGTGCTGTCGCAGGTCCGAGATTTTCATCCGGGCGCTCGGCGCCGCTATGGCCAATGCCAGCGCGGGCTTTTACTCCGCACCCCCACTTTATAATCGGCAAGAAAGTGCACAGGCTTTGGCCGAAAAGCTCGGCGTATGCAGACCGACACTGTATAACTGGAAAAACCAGTTACTTGGTCCGGAGGCTCCCGCAAGGCACTGCCAAGTTGTTTGATCTAGTTGTTTCCGGTATCGATGAGGCATGAAATTACCGAGTTCTTTTCCCCGGTTGAAGGGATTTCGTTTTCCGCGTGAGATTGTCGCTTATGCAGTATGGGCCTATTACAGGTTTGCGCTGAGCACGGCCGATGTGGAAGACCTGCTTGCCGAGCGCGGCGTCATTTTCAGCCGGGAAACCATTCGTCTCTGGATTAATCGCTTTGGTCGTCATTTTGCGGACTGTATCCGCAGGGATCGACCAAAGCCAAACGACAAATGGCACATTGATGAGGTCGTCATCACGATTGGGGGAAAGAAGTATTGGCTTTGGCGGGCCATTGACGCAGATGGCGATGTTCTTGATATTCTGGTTCAAACACGCCGTAACACAAAGGCTGCCAAGCGTTTTTTCACCAGACTGATCCGGCAATACGGTCAACCACGTGTCGTTGTGACGGATAAGCTGCGCAGCTATACCAAGCCAGTACAAAAAATCGCGCCAGATGCCGATCATCGTGCTCATAAAGGCCTGAACAACAGAATTGAAAATTCGCACCGCCTGAGCCGAAAACGGGAGAAAATCATGGGGCGGTTCAAATCGCCTCGTCAAGCCCAACGCTTCTTGTCAGCACACGATCAAATCAACACCATCTTCCGTCCTCGCCGCTATAATCTCACTGCTATCTCCTACCGCCATGCACGTACCGATGCATTTGCATTATGGCGTGACTACACGACCGAAATGACCGCTTGATAAACACAGGCGAAAGCTGCTCAAAGCCCTATTCAAACAACTTGGCAATGCCGCTGATTTTTATGATGGCTTGGCGGGGGAATGAGATGATGGAGGATAATACCATGACAGGCGAGCGCATTCAGAAGATTGCAGACAGTGTCATTCTCCGGGCTGTCGCTCGTGTTTCGATGGCGATGGCGTTACCTCTGGCCAGCCTGGTTGTTTATTTCGGTCTAAACTGGCTGGACAGTCGCTTTGAAAAGCAGGATACGGCAAGTCAGAATGCTATTGCGTTTCAAGTGTCGCGCATTGATCGCATTGAGAAGACGGCAACGACAGCGATTGACCAATCTACCAAGGTCAATGATCGCCTTACGATTGTTGAGACAAAGCAGGCCACGGCAGACGCCACCGCTGCCAAATTCCAGAATGATGCGCTGACAAGATTGGACCGCATTCAGGATAGCATGGTCGGAATATCGAATGCAGTAGCGGCCCTTACGGCAACCATGCAGGCGCGGGAAGATTACGAGCGACGAAAGTCGACGTCTCCACCCTGAATGATTTTCATTAAGCCCGCCCCGTCATTGACGTGGCGGGCTTTTTTAGGCTGTTACCACTTAACTCGGAATCCAGCCTGTCCCTTGAGGGAGTAGCTGTCACCAAAATTGTTGAGGCTGGTGTTGACGAGACCTTCGCCATAGATCGAATATTTGTCGTCGTTCCAGTTGTAGGAACCGCCAATTCCAAGCCCGCCCCACAGACGATCATTGCGGCTGGCAAAGCTTGTGCCCGCAACATCGACCTTCGTGCCTTCCAGGAACTCGTAATAGAGATTGGCAATGCCATAGACATGTGCACGATCAAGTTTGCCATTGGCATTCTGCCATGAGCTTTCATGATCAAGCGTCAGACCAAGACGACCTTGAAGACTGTCACCACGGTCAAGGCTGACCTGTGAGCCGAATGTATCGGCGAAGTCATCGAAATCAACGCTAGAATAGAAAAGCTGCGCCTGTGGCGTGAGCGACCATGCCTGATCGATCGCAATGCGCTTGCCACCTTCAATGGACAACGCATAGCCAAAGCCGTCATTGCCATCGACAAGGGTGCTATTAGCAAGTGTTGAGTTGAGATCGCTTCTGTACCATGTCAGTTGTGCCTGACCATCAAGGTAGAAGCCGTTTTCGCCATACCATGTCAGAGTTCCGCCAAAGCCATAGCCGTCGGTGGAGATTTCACCATCACCATGCACGGATTTCGTCTTGGTCTTGCCATGGGCATAATGCACGGTGACGCCACCGATCAGCTTACCGCTTTCGATTTCTGCCAGCATGCCATCAAGACCCGCCTGCAGCTTGAAGATGTTCTGATCATATTCGGTGGAAGAGGTGGAGAAGCGTGGCTCAATGCTGTTATGCGCGCCTTCGATACGACCCCAGACACCATTGCCCTCGATTGCCACTCCTGCTTCCTCAGGTGCGGCATAGGGCGTTCCCACCGGATCGGCACCTTGTGCAATCACTCGATTGCCATTGCTTGCCCAGAAGCGATTGCCGACACGCTGCTGCAAGGTGGGGACGCCATTCAAGCCAAGCAGCGATTGTGCATAGCTCTCATAGGTTGGAACGCCTGCTTGATAGAGTGGTTCGCTAGGAAGCGTAACAGGATCAGTTGGATCAACAGGATTGGTTGGATCGACAGGATCAACGGGATCAACGGGATCAACGGGATCAACGGGATCAACCGGTTTGATCTGTGAACGCAGATACCAGTCACCATCGGCCGGGCTGGCAACACCACCCTGATAAAGCTTGTAGGCATAGGCACCAGCAACAACAGCATTTTCACCTTCATGCACATAATCGCCTTGCAGCGAGAATGTACCATTGGATGCGCCACCAACTTCAATAATCTTGATGCCTTCAACCGTCTGCGCACCTTCGCCGCCGGCGTTGGTCACAGCGACATTTGTCGTGCCAGCAGTGTCACCCGTGATGACAAGCATGTCGGTTGTCGAACTGTCGTCACCAAGGGCCGTATCGAATGTAATCAAACCACCATTGCCGGTATAAGAGCCGTTTATTGTCAGGCGATCACCAGCCGTGCCGTCATAAAGACGAATTTCACCAGCTGTTTCCGCCAATACATTGCCCTGTAGAACGAAGTCTGACAGTGCGCCCGCTCCTGCTGTCGCATCCAGAATTGCAGCATTGGCAATATTCAACTGCGTGAATGTTGCCGTGGTTGATGGCGTTGCACCACCTTTCTCCTGCATTATCCACTGAGCGCCATCTTGTACGGTGATTTCAAGAGTGGAAGGTGCCGCTTTATTGACCAAGCCGGTGATTTTACCATCGGAGACATTGAATGTAACAGCACTGGGAGACTGTACGGTGCCATTGACATTCAAAAGCCAGCCAGCTGATGCGGCCTTTAGGTCGCTGTTTACCCCACGTATGTTGAGACGGTAATCGTTTTGATTATTGGCCACATTGATCAGGTTCGCTGTCGTGGAGGCCGTTGTGGCAACCAGATCGTTGAACGACGTCACGGTCTGAGCCGTTGCTTGGCTAGCATTACCACTGATCGTAATAGCCTCACGGCCGGCGCTGATGGTCGTGCTGGATGTATCAGCATTTGCATCCAAAACAGCCCCTTGCCATATTATGTCGATAGCTGCATCATTAGCCGCTTGAAGAGTATCGATTTCCATATGGCCGGTTGAAAAAAGCCTGCCTTCTCCGGTACCGATGCTCGCAGTCTTGCCCAGCCGGATAGCATTGGCGCGTGAGGACGTGCTTTTGATTTTGATATTGCTGTTGTTCAGGTGAACTTCTGGCACAACGCCGTTATGCTCCGAACCTGAAATATAAATTCCGATGGCGTCATTGGATGTCGCATTGATGTCGATCGCCAGATCATTCTTGACTTCGACATAACCAGCCGACCCGTTTCCGGAATTCCCTCCAGCGCCCTGAATAACCCTTATGCCGGCTAGGAGAGGATACACATTCCATCCATTATTGGTCGACTGCATCTTAATGTTCATATTGTCGAAAATCGCTTTCGACTGATAACCGTTGAACGCCAACGTTTCCGCAGCATTTACAGTTGATCCAACGACAATGCCATAATGTTCAAACCTTTGGCCGAGGCCGAACGTGCTTCCGTCGTTCCCGTTTGGCAGATTAAGCATCGTAAGATTGAGACTGCCTATCGTCATGGTTCCGCCATGGCTGACGCCGACACCCGCCTTTGCGATATTGTCGCCTATCGGCAAAGATGCGTTGGCCGTCAGGTTCTCGATGGTCAGGTTAATGGTCCTGCCGCTCGCGTCGAATGTGGAGAATGCCGTCGGCGCAGTGCCATAGACAGAAATTCCCGTGCTTCCCTTCAATGTCGTCGTGAGATCGTTCTCGATAGTCATTGTGCGGTTGATGTTCTGGCTGTACAGGAGAAAGCCCGTGTTCCAGATGGAATTGTCTCCGATAGTTGCTGCGACCGAGGCAATCGAACACCCGCCATTATTGGTAGCGTTATTGGATGTGAAAGTGCCATTGGAATTTGATGCACATGGTGCGGACCAAGCTGCAGACGTGAAAAGGCTTGCACTGATAATTGCCGTGCTGGCCAACCATAGTTTTTTCATTTAAAACTTCCCGCGCCTGTTAGGTAAGTATCTCATCTTTGTATTCTTTTTTTTCAATTTAATCAATTAGCTGAAACTAATGCTTTATTAAATTATAGGTTGTGTGATTAGATTAACACACGTAGTTATTTGGCGTGATGGAATTTCGCGCACTAGAGCGCGTCCACTTTACTCGGGATCATATACGCATGATTTGAAGTAGTTGGCGCATCTGCAGGAGGCGGCAGGTCGCCTGGAAAATAGTCGGGGCGATACTCGCATCGGCGCAAAAGGATTGCGGGTCCCAGCGGTCAGAACTTCGGAAACCGAAGCCGCAATCGCGTTCGCAAGGCGGGTGGCAACAACCATGCCTCCCATACGGTTGACGGACCTTGTGGCCGATATCGACCGGATGACGGGCTTCAGTTCCTTGTTCGAGCACCTCCAGACCGGTCGGTCACCTTCCGATCTGCGGGTGTTTTATGCGGCGCTGATCGCCGAAGCCACAAATCTTGGCTTCTCGAAGATGGCGCATGCCTGTCCCGGCATCACGCGCCGCCAGCTACAGCAGATGGCAATCTGGCATTTTCGCGAAGAGACATTCGCGCTGGCGCTCGCCAAACTGGTTGAGGCTCAACACTCTGCCCCGTTCTCAACAGTATGTCAATCGGCGTTTAAACGGGACCCCTTATCGGCGTCCAAAAAGGGCTCTGACTCATATGTGGAACGGCCCGGTTAGCAAGGTGTTGGCAGCATGAATCTCCGTCGGACGGTGCAGTCATATGTCCGGCCTGTCAGCGCGGTCACTGACCGCTGGCCACGATGAGATCCGCGATGTCGATCGCCTAATCACTTTCTCGCGCTCGAAGGCGCATTGAGTCAGACGGTCTGATCGACATCGAGGTATCGCCCCTCGGGTTCATCACGCTTCGTACCTTGCCACTTTATCCCGACTCAGTAACGCCGGGAATTCTGTTTCTATGCCTTTGCCATCGCCGGCGCTTGGTATGTGCCGCCCTTGACGAGAAGCGCCCATATTGTGCGCGCCATCTTGTTGGCGAGCGCCACGGCTGCCACTTTGTAGGGGCGACGTGCCATTAATGACACCACCCAACCGGGCAGCTTAGAACCTCTGCGAGCCTGTTTCAGGATCGACGTCGCTCCGACAATCAGTAGCGTTCGTAACTGCTTGTTGCCGCGCTTCGAGATCTTGCCGAGCCACTCCTTCCCTCCGCTGGAGTTGCTGGGTGGCGTCGCCTTAACCTGACGTAGGACGCAATCATTTCTTTGTCCTGAATTTCAGGCTTGGATCGGCAACGCGATCTCACGCCAGGTGGCGCTGGCGAGGGCGCGGAGTGGGCGATGATCAGCGGCATTCAGGTGTTTTCGATGAAGTTGGAAAAGATTGGCAATTTGGCCGTGGGTTGAGACGAAACGTTGGCATTGACCTGCCGACTTGAACCGCATCATGCGTCGCTCTCGTCGTCGAACGGGAAGGTGAGAATTTTCTGCGAGGTTGTTGAGCCCTTTGTGCGAACGGTGTTCGATCCCCAGCATGATCTCTCGCTTTGCGGCGGAATAAGAACGCAGCTTGTCTGTCACCATCACGCGCGGCGCAAAGAGCTGGCTCGGGAAATCTGCACAGCGGGGATAAGTGGAGTTTCTGCCTGACTTCGGCTTAGATGCCGGGAACAGGAGAGACCATGACGAGACGACCGCGCCGGAACCATAGCCCGGCTTTCAAGGCGAAGGTGGCACTTGCCGCCATCCGAGGTGAGCAGACGCTGGTGGAGTTGTCCCAGCAGTTCGATGTGCACGCCAACCAGATCAAGCAATGGAAAGACCAGCTCCTTGAGGGGGCGACAGGTGTGTTCGGCGATGAAACGAAAGCGGAGCCGTCGGGTCCGACCATCGATGTCAAAACGCTGCACGCGAAAATCGGCGAACTGACACTGGAGAACGATTTTTTATCCGGTGCGCTCGGCAAGGCGGGATTGCTGGGCGGAAAGAAATGATCGACCGCGAGCACAAGCTATCCGTCGTGCGCCAGGCGAAGCTTCTCGGCTTCAGCCGTGGCAGCGTCTACTATCTGCCTCGTCCGGTGTCTGACGGCGATCTGGCCCTTATGCGCCGAATTGACGAATTGCATCTCGACTACCCCTTTGCCGGAAGTCGGATGTTGCAAGGGCTCTTGAGAGGAGAAGGTCTGGAGACCGGGCGGCGACACGTCGCCACGCTGATGAAGAAGATGGGCATCGAGGCGATCTACCGCCGCCCGAACACCTCGAAACCAGCGCCAGGGCACAAAATTTATCCCTACCTCCTACGAAAGCTGGCAGTCACCCGGCCCAATCAGGTCTGGGCAATGGACCTGACCTACAGTGCGCCTCGCCCCAGTCGGGGAGGCATATGACTGGAATGCAAAAGAGAAAGGAGGATGTGAGTGTTTGCCTGTCCCCTGCTGCGAGGGGACATGAGCCCAAGCGGCGGTGACCTGCCGTCAACTGGCAGGGTGACGTAGCCCGCAGGTAAAGGGGATTGAGGCGAAGCCGTTACGCCGAGATGGTTCCCGAGGCTGAAGTATTGGAAGGTTGAGGAACACGAACCGGTTAACCCGCATCTGAGGGCTGAAAGGTCGCCTTCGCCTACACGGCTTAACAGGCGGAATGCTGATGACGCTGCCGGACACATAAGTCGGCGGCATCCGAATACGGTCGTATATGTAGGTTGGTCGTATGGGATCATGGGGAGAATGCAGCCAGACCATGATATCGGCATCGACTTGCGGAACGCAAGGGAAAAGACTGCGACCGGCAGCCTCACCAATACGCAGACGTCCAGCATATGAACGAGGGAAGGCATGATGGAATGACAACGAAGTATTGCGTCGCAAGGGAGTTGACCCTGATGTCCATCATGTTGGCGGAGTTCCCGTAGTAGTCTGCGGCAGGGAAAGCCTGCCACATGGCGAAGGGGAACAGTTCAAACTGCTTGAAATGCAAACTACCTGACCAAGCGAGGTGAAGACCTTTGATAATCAGCGAAATGCAGCACAAGCTTGCAACATGGGCCGAGAGCGATCCAAACCGGCGGTTTGATCGGCTTCTTCGGCTGATTGCCAATCGGGAATGGCTTGCCGAGGCCGCTCGGATGGTTCTTGCGTCAAGTGGCGCACGAACGCCGGGTATCGACGGAATGGATAAGCAACGACTGCAGGTCAAACTGGATCAGCATCTTGAGGACCTGCGGACAAGTCTGCTGGAGGAGAGCTACCGCCCCCAGCCGGTCAAGCGCATCTATATCCCGAAATCGAACGGCAAGCGACGACCACTGGGTATTCCGACCCTGACGGATCGAATCGTTCAACGCGCCATACTGATGGCCATGGAGCCAATCTGGGAGAGCGATTTCCATCGTTTATCCTATGGCTTCCGGCCGGAACGGAGCGTGCATCATGCCGTCCGCACCGTGAGGATACAGCTTCAGGATGGTGCCGACACGACGAGGGGCCGCTGGATCATCGAAGGTGATCTGGCCAGCTACTTCGACACGGTCCATCATCGGCTACTTCTGAGATGCGTGCGGCGACGGGTGCAGGATGGACGGTTCGTCGATCTTCTCTATCGTTTCCTGAAGGCAGGCCACATCGACCGTGGCCTGTTCACAGCCTCAAGCGAGGGCGTTCCGCAAGGTGGCGTTCTGTCACCGCTCCTGTCCAACATCATGCTCCACGAGTTTGATATGTGGCTGGAGGCGAAATACCTGAGCAACAAGGCCCGCAAGGACCGCTGGGCATGGAACTTCGGCATCAAGCAGGGCCGCCCCATTACGGTTCGCGAGAACCGGCAATGGAAACCGGCTGTTGCCTATTGCCGATACGCTGACGACTTCGTCGTGATCGTAAAAGGAACCAAGGCTCAGGCAGAGGAAATCCGTGAGGAATGCCGGGCGTTTCTGGAAGGTGAGTTGAAGTTGACGCTGAACATGGAGAAAACTCATGTCACACACGTCAATGACGGCTTCGTCTTTCTGGGGCACCGGATCATCCGCAAGCGTGGGGCGCATGGACGGATGTCCATCGTCACGACGATACCCAAGGAAAAGGCCAAGGGGTTTGTTCGCAAGCTCACCGAAACCCTTTCCGGCAATCATAGTGTCAGTACGGTCGACATGATCGCCGGCCTGAACCGCCAATTGGTGGGATGGGCGGCGTTCTACAAGTTCACTGACTTCACGGCGTACGTCTTCCGGCGCATCGACCATGTCGTGTTCTGGAAAATGGCGCATTGGCTGGGACACAAGTACCGATCGCGCATCAAACCCTTGATGCGGAAATGGGTAAGGGTCCCGGAACCGGGCAAAGCGAAAACCTGGTTCGTGTATGGCCGCAGTGAACGCGGTGACCCTGTCGGGAAAGCACTGCAACGGCTTGTCTCAAGCCCCAAGGCGCAATTCCGGTGGCGCAATCCGGAGGGAAACCCATACATCTTCCGGCTTGAAGACCGCAGTACCGTCACGTCGCACTATCATGACGTTGCTATGGCCATGGGCCAAGCTTGAACGGAGAGCCGTATGCGCTGAAAGGTGCATGTACGGTTCGGGGAGGAGAAGCGCACCCGCGCTTCTTACTCCACTCCCCATGGCGCGGGGATTTGTCTATCTGTGCGCCGTCGTGGACTGGTTCAGCCGGAAGGTCTTGTCATGGCGGTTGTCGATCACGATGGAAGCAGCCTTCTGCATCGAGGCGGTGGAGGAGGCACTTGCCCGTCATGGCAGGCCGGAAATCTTCAATACCGACCAGGGATCGCAGTTCACCTCCATCGACTTCACCGCCGTGCTGAAGAGGTCACAGATCGCCATCTCGATGGATGGCAAGGGTGCGTGGCGAGACAATGTCTTCGTCGAGCGGCTCTGGCGTTCGATCAAATACGAGGAAGTCTACCTCCATGCCTACAAGACTGTGTCCGAGGCACGCGCTGGCATCGGCCGATATCTGAACTTCTACAACACCAGACGCCCACATTCATCCCTTGACCGGCGGACGCCGGATCAGGCCTACTTCAACGCGCTGACACCAATGATGGTGGCGGCATAATCGAGGCGGAAATCCACTTAGCGAAACGCCCGAAGCTGTTCAGACAAACCGAGATGGGGTATTCGGCTTGAGCCCCGCCTTTAACGATTGCGGATTGTAGAAGGGTGCTGCGCTTCTGTTGATGGTAAAACGAGGTCATGTTTTGCAACAGCCTCAAGCATCGGAAAGGAAGCGCAGCATGAAACATTATACTGGACTTGACGTATCGGTAAAAGAGACCGCCGTTTGCATTATCGATGAAGCCGGTAAGATTTGCCGTGAGGTAAAAGTATCGTCACATCCTGATGACCTGATAGTAGTTCTGAAAGATCCCAGGTGGCATATTGAACGTGTCGGACTTGAAGCTGGCCCCTTATCGCAATGGCTGTTTGAGACTCTGGCAAAAGCAGGCGTGCCAACGATTTGCATCGAGACTCGTCACACCAAGGCGTTTCTGAAGGCACAGCCGAACAAAACTGATCGTAACGATGCTCGCGGCATTGCCCAGATGATGCGCGTAAATCTGTACAAGCCTGTACATGTGAAGACATTGACGAGCCAGAAGCGTCGCGCCTTGCTCACGGCACGTCAACTGCTTCAAGAAAAAGCCATTGCCATAGAGAATGACATTCGAGGCCTACTGCGGAATTTTGGTTTAAAGGTTGGCCTGGCCGGTAAGATCACGTTTGAAGAACGGGTCTGCGAACTGGTCACTGGCTTTCCAGAGCTTGCGGAAATCATGGACGTTCTGCTGTCAGCCCGGACCAAACTACGCGATGAATTTAAAAAGCTGCACAAGAAAGTGCTCGAGTTGACCTCCCGGGATGAAATCTGCCGACTGTTGATGACTGTTCCCGGCGTTGGCCCTATTGTCTCTCTGGCCTTTGTGAGCACGATTGATATTCCGCAACGATTTAAAAACTCTAAGGCAGTTGGGCCAATCCTCGGATTAACGCCAAAGCTGAATGAATCGGGTGAGAGTAAACGAATTGGTCGGATCTCCTGCTGTGGTGATGCAATGATGCGTTCCTTATTATACGAAGCGGCTCAGACCCTCCTGACGCTTGTCAAGAAATGGTCGTGGTTAAAGGCTTGGGCAATGAAGATTGCCAAACGAGCAGGAAAGCAAAAGGCAATTGTCGCACTTGCCAGGCGACTGGCTGTCATAATGCACCGCATGTGGAGCGACGGAACCGAGTTTTGCTGGACTAGGAATGGCTTACCCGCTGCTGCGTGAACAGTAGCTGTATAAATATCCACATCGCCGTGGAGAGATGTCCTTCGCAGGACGATGGATGAGGTAAGTTCGTAGAGGTGGCAGTGCCGGTCGCATATGGTGATCAGGACGATACCGAGATTGGATACCTCATTCTTCTAACCCCATAGTGGAAGGGCCAACGCGCCGATTCCGGAGAGAAGCAAGAACCTGCGAAAGACTTTGAAATGCGGAGATTGTGAAATATCGAAGCGCTTGACTTTAGCTCGCCGAATAGAGAAGCCACCTCTATCACAATGACGCAACAACTCGAACGTCCTGGTCGATGCTAGCGACCTCTCCCGGATTTGCGGCCTGATCGACTACGGTGACGCGCTGCATGCGCCGATCATCGCAGAAGTGGCGATCTCCGCCGCCTATCCCGGTCTAGACCATGCCGACCCGATCGGCACGGCCGCCGCCATTGCCCGCGGCTTTCATGCGGGATATCCGCTGCTGGAAGAGGAAGTCGGCCTGCTCTACGACCTCATCGCCATCCGCCTCGTCACGTCCGTGACGATCTCCGCCTCGCGCCGCAGCCACATGCAGGACAACCCGTATCTCGCCATCAGCGGGTCAATCGGCATCGTAGCGGGAGACCCCTTATCGGCTTCCGCAAAGGGCTCTGACGCAATCTTGCTGCCATTGATTGCGCAACCCAGGCAATCACGCTCGGTGCCAACAAAGCCTATGACACGGAAGACTTTGTAAATGAATTTCTCTCGATGCGGGTGGCGCCGCAAGTGTGCATAACCCGAGCGTGCGTCCCTCGGTGAGCGAGGGGCGCACGACGCGCCATGCCGGCTACGGGGTCAGCCTTCACATCCGCAGGCAAATCGCGGAGGCGTTCGGCTGGATCAAGACCATTGCCCGCCAAGACAAGACGAAGTTTCATGGCCGCGACCGCGTCTGATGGGCCTTCACCTGCGCGGCTGCCGCCTATGACCTGGTGCGGTTGCCGAAACTGATGGCGGCGTCGCCATGAGCGCCGCCCCAGCCTACCGCCTGATCGGCCACTGGCGGATCGTCGAGGGCGATTCTAGCTACCAGCCGGTAAACTGCGCGAGATTTTCTTTCGAAACGTTTGGCAAATCCCATATAGCTTGGTCCAAACGGTCGAGCGCATCATGGATTTCGTCCTCCGTTATGGTCAACGGCGGCGTCATTTCCAGGACGTTGCTGTTCATGCCGACATAGTAAAGCACGACGCCGAGTTCGTATGCACGATAGATCAGCTTCGCCGTCTCGGTGCGCGCCGGTGCGCGGCTTTGGCGGTCGAGCACGAGTTCGACGCCGCAGGCGAGGCCCCGGCCGCGGATGTCGCCGATCAGGGGATGGCGTTCGGCGAGCTGTGCGAGACCGTCACGGAGCAGCTTTCCCTTGCGGTCCGCGTCCGCGGCAAGGTCTTCGCGGTCGATCGTCTCGAGAACGGCGAGGCCTGCGGCGGCGCAGACCGGATTGCCGTGCAGGGTCTGCATGGCAAATGCGCTCGCGCAGTCGAGGATATCGGCCGGTGCGATGACGGCGGAGAGCGGCAATCCGCCGCCGAGCCCTTTGCCGAGCACCAGAATATCGGGCACGAAGCCCTCATGTTCGAAACAATGCATGCGGCCGCTGCGGGCAAGACCCACCTTCACCTCGTCGCAGACGACGAGAATGCCATGGGCGCGGCAGATATCGGCAAATTTGCGCAGAAAGCCATTAGGCGGAACGATCAACCCGCCGTCCGACTGGATCGGCTCGAGGAAGGCCGCACCGATCGAGCCGGCCGGAACCTCAGCCAACTTCTCCCTGAGAAGCGTGAGGATGGCATCGCCGGTCGGGTCGTTCTGATAAGGGCGGTATTGATCAGGGTAGGGCAAAAGGATCAAGCCATCCGTCTTGGCCGCGCCGGCCTGAACGCTGTGGCCGGAAAAGGCCATCGATCCGATGGTGCAGCCATGATAGGCGCCGACGAAGGCGATGACGCCCGAGCGGCCGGTTGCCTTCGTCACCGCCCGATAGACGGCCTCGTTGGCGTCCGAGCCGGAATGGCCGAACCAGACCTTGTGCGTTCCGCGGCCGGGAAAGGTGGCGAGCAGCCGCTCGGCGAGCGTCACGGCCGGTCCGTTGGAGGCCGAGAGGATGCTTGCGCCGGCCGGATGGGCAATGGCGCGGGAGACCGCTTCGGCAAGAGCGGGGTGGCCATAGCCGAGGCTGGCGGCGCCCCAGGCGCCCGTCAGGTCGATGAGATGACGCCCAGCTTCCTCCACCAGCCGCGCGCCCTTTCCACCGGTAACGGCCAGCGGAAAGAACCGCAGCTTCTGCAGGCTGCCGATGGCGGCTTCGTCGCGCGTATAGAGACTGTCGGCCATCAGCCATGCTCCCGAAGAGCGGTTTCGAAGCACCGCGTAAGCCGGTCGCCCCATTCCTCGACACCGGCAAGCGTGTCGATCAGGTCATGGCGCACCTCGATCAACGCCCCGGCAAGCCCGCGGGCATCGGCATGGACCGGCACCGTATAGTCCTCGTCGGGGTGGATGTTATAGGGCTCGTTGTCGCCGATGGTCAGGGCCGCGTCGTGTTGCAGTTCGCGGATCAGCGTCTGGCCGAAACCGGTGGCCGCGCCATAGAGGATGCCGGCGTGCCAGGGGCGCTGCTTGCCGAAATAGACCGGCGTGAAGGAATGAATGCCGACGACGATGGGGCGCTTGCCCTCCGCCTGCAGGCGATCGAGGCGTCGCGCGACGGCTGCGGCGTAGGGGGTGAACAGCGTGTCGATGCGCTGCTGCCGCTCGGCCTCCGTCAGATCGAGATTGCCCGGGATTTCCGTCGTCTCGCTGATTTCGGGAATGGCCGAGGGCACGCCAAGCGGCCGGTTGCAGTCGATGACCAGACGCGAATAGTTGGTCATGAACAGTGGCGCATCGAGCGTGCGGCTGAGGTGCTGCGAAAGGGCGCTGACGCCGATATCCCAGGCGATGTGGCGGCGCCGCTCGGCCTCGGGCAGACCGAGATCGCCGAGCGCGCGCGGAATGCGGTTGGCGGCATGTTCGCACAGCAGCAGATAGGGCGAGGCGCCGTCGGGGTTGATCACCGCATAGGGCGGCGGCTCGTCGATGGCGAGCAGCGGACGACCGGGATCGTGCCGCCATCGGTTCTCGGGACGCGGGATGGTCTTGGTCGAGGTCATGGCCTGCCCACTCAATAAACGGCTGCGTAGCGTGCGCAGAGCGCCTCGGGCGAAAGCCCTTCGACAATCTCGATCTCCTTGCGCTTCATGGCGAAGTAGCAATCGAGGAAGTCCTTCGGGAACCAGCCGGTCACCACCTCGTCCGCGGCAAGCGTGTCGAGCGCTTCGGCAAGGCTCGACGGCAGGCGGCGGATGCCGAGCCGGACCTGTTCCTCGGACGAGAATGCCGAGGGGTCGGAATTGATCAGCGGCGGCTGTTCCAGCCCGGCGCGGATGCCCTCGAGGCCGGCGCGCAGCAGAACCGCCAGCGACAGGTGCGGGCTCGCGCAGGCGTCCGCTGCACGGTATTCCATGTTGAACTGCTTGGCCGGGTTGCTGCCGGGCAGGTCGAGCGTCGGGCAGATGCGCAGCGTCGCCTCGCGGTTCTTTTCGCCAAGGCAGGTATAGGCCGCGCTCCAGTGATGCGGCACGAGGCGCATATAGGACAGAACGGACGGCGCGGTGAAGGCGACGAGCGCCGGCAGGTGTTTGATGACCCCGGCGGCGAACGCGCCGGCGACCCTGGAAAGCCGGCCGGGGCGGGCGGCGTCGAAGGTGACGGGGTTGCCGTCGAGATCGGTGAAGCTGACATGCAGGTGCACGCCGTTGCCGACACCGTTGGGATCGGTCTTCGGCGCGAAGCTGGCATGCCAGCCGAAGAGGGCGGCGACTTCGCGCGTGACGGCGCGGATCGTCGCGCCGCGGTCCGCGGCGACGAGGGCAGGGGCGGGGCGGCAGGTGACTTCGAACTGGTCCTTGCCATATTCCGGCAGGAACATTTCCGGCTCGGCGCCGGCTTCCTTCAGCGCGGTCATCAGCAAGCATCCGAAGGGTTCGGCGCGGCGCTGGGCGCGCAGGCCGAAGGCGGGGGCGGCGGGCCAGTCGGCGCCGAGCACCTGGAATTCCTGCTCGACGGCGCTGACGACCTTGAGGCCGGCTTCCTTTTCGAACTGGGAGAGCGTCGCCTTCAGGAAGCTGCGCACGCAGCAATCCCAAGGCTCGCCCTTCAGGTCGGTAATGTCGGAATGGTAGAAATGCAGCGGCGTCTCATCCGGCAGGCAGGTGACGCGCGCCTTGCTTGCGGGATCGGCCATCAGGCGCAGGTCGCCGGCAGAGCCCCAGGGATTGGGATCCGCGATGAGGTCGAACGGCGTCAGCGCCAGGTTCGCCGGCACCCAGCCGACGCCCTTGCGCAGGTAGTCCTCGATTTCGGAGGCGGCGAAGCTGCGGCCGCGGGTGATGCCGGCGATATCCGTCGTGACGAAGGTCGCAAGTTCCGTCAGGCCGGAGAGCGTCTTGTCGTTCATGCTGTTCCCCTTTGAAGCGATCAGGCCTGGCCGAGCGTGGCAAGACGACGGACGACGGTCTCTGTGTCGGTGATCCAGCAATAGCCGGAATAGGCGCGCATCGCCGCGTCGTGCCGCTCCTGGCTGTAGGTGGCGCAGGCGTCCTCGACGACAGTCACCAGATAGCCGCGGTCGGCGGCATCGCGCACGGCCATGTCGACGCACTGGTCGGTGACGACGCCGGCAATGATGAGGTAACGCGTGTTGAGATTGCGCAGCACATAATCGATGTTCGTCGAGTTGAAGACGCCCGACGAGGTCTTGGGCAGCACGATCTCGTTGTCGATGGGCGCGAGCGCCGGGATGACCTGTCCTTCGGGGGACCCCTTCGGCACATGCATGTCGGAGAGCTTGTGGTCGAGCGAGCGGTCGCGGCCGTCCAGCGTCAGGCTTTCGATGATCGTGTGCAGCACGTTGCAGCCGGCCTTGCGGCCTGCCTCGAGAATGCGGACCTGATTGGGCACGACCATCTCGCGGAGGCGTCGGTGGTAATAGCTGTCGGCGTCCTGCGGATGGGTCGGATCGAGGTTCGGCTCGCACCAGATGCGCTGCATGTCGACATAGAGCAGGGCGGTCATGCCGTCCTCGTAGGCGCTGTCGCGTCGCAGCAGGTCCCTGCCGTGTTGCACTTCAATCGCAGTCATGTCTGTCCTCCAATGGGTGTCGGTTCGCCCGTCCGGGCGGAATGTCACTTGCTGCCGTCGGTCGGCGTGCCGTAGGCGTCCTCGGTAATGCCGTAGCTGCGGCGCAGCTCTTCCATGCGCTCGATGCGGCCGCGCGACTGGTTGGCAAGGCGCGCCGTCAGGCCGGCGATCAGCGCCTCGGTCTGGGCGATTGCGGGCACCATCGTGTCGTAGGGCGAGACCGTATCGACCGCCGCGGTGAGGGTGACCGAGGCGAATTCGGCGATCGGCGAAACCCAGCGGTCGGTGAAGAGCACGATGCGCGCCCCCTGCTTGGCGGCCTGGCGGGCAAAGCGGATCGTATCGATCTGGTAGCGACGGTAGTCGTAGACGAAGAGCACGTCGCGCTTGCCGAGATCGACCAGCCAGTCGACCTGATCGGCCTGGGTGCCGTTGATCCAGCGGGTCTCGCCGCGCAATTGCTTCATGTGCGACCAGAGCAACCCGGCGAGAAAGCCGCTGAAGCGTCCGCCGAGGCAATGGACGCGCATGTTCAGGTCGGCGGCGGCGTCGATGGCCGCCTCGAAGTCGTCGGGCGGCAGCATCTGCATCGAGGATTCCAGTGCATGGATGCTGGCGCGCAGGAAATACTGATAGAAATTCTCCTGCTCCAGCGAGGGCTTCCGCGTGTCGAGCATCGACAGGGGCGAACTCATCCGCTCCTGCACTTCGCCGAGCAGCGCTGTCTGGAATTCCGGATAACCGTCATAGCCGAGCTTGTTGGCAAAGCGCACCACCGTCGGATTGCTGACGCCGGCGGCGGCGGCCAGGTGCGCGACCGTGTTGAGGCCGGCTGCCGGATAGTTCGACAGCAGTTGCCGCACGATCTTCAGCTCCGCCCGCGTGAAGTCGATTTCCCCGTCCGTCAGGCGATCTCGAATGGCCATTGCCTGCCTCCCCCTCATGATCGGCGTCGCTGGCGCGATTTTAATTTTTTTACATTATTGCTAGCAGACAATAAAAAATGAAACAAGATTGACATATTGATTTTCTGGATTAACGTTTGTTGCGGGAACAGGCTCCGGAAAACGGCGCCACAAATTCGGGAGAATGCTGATGGTGCGCATAAGGCGCGGGACCGTCGTCGGGATCGTCGCGACGGTGCTCCCCCTGGTGGTCGCGGCCCTCGTGGCGAAGGGCTTTTTTCCCGGCGCGGGCGAACGCTTGGTCACGCTGTTCCTGATCAACGCCGTCGCCGTCATCGGCATCGGCATCTACAGCGGCAATTCCGGCATCATCTCCTTCGGCAATGTGGGCTTCATGGCCATCGGCGCCTACGCCTCCGGTCTCCTGACCATCAATCCGATCGTGCAGAAAACGGCGCTTCCCCATCTGCCGGAATGGCTCATGGGATGGGGCATGCCCTTCCTGCCGGCGCTTCTCGTTGCGCTTCTCGTCGTCGCGCTGGCCGCGATCGCCATCGGCATTCCGGTCGCCCGGCTCGGCGGTTCCTCGGCCTCGATCTGCACGCTGGGCTTTCTCGTCATCGTGCATGTCGTGCTCGTCGCTTCCAGCGATTTCACCCGCGGCAGCCAGACCTTCTTCGGCATTCCGCGCGCGGTGAACCTCTGGGTGGCGCTGCCCTTTGCGGTACTCGCCGTCGCCATTGCCCGCATCTATCGCGACAGTGCGGCGGGCATGAAGCTGCGCGCCTCGCGGGAGGACGATATCGCCTCGACGGCGGTCGGCGTGAATGTGCGTCTGCACCGTTTTCTCGCCTGGGTGCTCGGGGCAATGCTTTCCGGCGCGGCCGGCGTGCTGTTCGCCCATTTCATCGGCGCTTTCTCGCCGAAGGATTTCTATTTCAACCTCACCTTCATGCTTCTCGCCATGCTGATCCTGGGTGGCATCAGCACCGTCTCCGGCGCGGTGGTCGGCACCGCGGTCATCATGGTCATCGTGGAGCTCCTGAGAAAGCTGGAGGGTGGCGTCGATCTCGGCGTCTTCCAGCTTCCGACGGTCTTCGGCCTGACCGATATCGGCATCGGCCTTGCGATCCTGCTCGTCATGTACCGCCTTCAGGACGGGCTGCTCGGGGTGCGCGAACTCGACGAGCAGGTGCCGTTCCTCAAGCGTCTCTCTGCCGGCGCGGCGAAGCCTGCAACGGATGAGCCCGCGCAGGTCGCGGCGAGCCATGCGGGGACATTGCGGGTCGAAAATGTCGGCAAGCGTTTCTCCGGGCTGGTCGCGCTGGAAAAGGCCGATTTCGAAATCCGTCCCGGCCTCGTCACCGGCCTGATCGGCCCGAATGGCGCGGGCAAGTCGACACTCATCAACAGCGTCTCGGGCGTCGTGCCGCCTTCGACCGGCCGCGTGATGATCGATGGCACGCACGTGGCGTCCCTGCCGGTGCACCGCGTGCCGGTCTCGGGCCTTGCCCGCACCTTCCAGAACATCCGCCTCTTCAAGAACCTCACCGTCCTGGAAAACGTCACGGTTGCCGCAAGCGCCGTCGCCAAGGACCGCGATCCGGTGGATCTTGCCCGCGAGGCGCTGGCGGAAGTCGGCCTCGGCGAGGTTGCCGGTCAACTCGCCGGCACGCTCTCCTACGGCGCGCAGCGGCGACTGGAAATCGCCCGCGCGCTGGCGCTGAAACCCCGCTACCTGCTGCTCGACGAGCCCGCCGCCGGCATGAACCCGGCCGAAACACAGGAATTGATGACGGTGCTCGATCGCATCCGCACCAAACATCGCCTCGGCCTGCTGGTGGTGGAGCACGACCTGAAGCTGATCATGCGCCTCTGCGATATCGTCGTGGTGCTCAACAAGGGCCAGCAGATCGCCATCGGCACGCCGGCGGAGATCCAGGCCAACCCCGCCGTCATCGAAGCCTATATCGGCCGGCGCCGCTCGACCGCCCAGGAGACCAAGCCGGCAACCGGCGCTGCCCTGCCGGGTATCGATCCCCATGCCGCCGGCAACCCCGCATAACCGCCAGAGGAGTATAAAATGAAAACGACATTGAAGGCCCTTATCCTGTCCACGGCGCTCGGTGCGCTGGCATTTCCCGCACTCGCCGAGGACCTCGCCATCGGCCTCGCCACCGCGCAGACCGGCGCTCTCGCGCCCTACGACCAGCCATCGCTGAAGGGCCTGCAGATGGCCGTCGACGAAATCAACGCGGCCGGCGGCATCGCCGGCAAATTCCCGATCAAGCTGATCGCCAAGGATACCCGCTCGGATGCCGCGCAGACCGCGCTTGTCGCGCAGGAACTGGTCGACGAGGGTATCAAGATCCTGATCACGCCCTGCGATGCCGACCCGTCGATCGCCGCCGGCCAGATCACCCAGGCCGCGCAGATCCCGACCTTCTCCTTCTGCGCCACGACGCCGACCATGCCGCTCGCCGTTGGCGACTACATGTTCGGCAACTATCCGGCCGACAACGTTCAGGCCGCGGTGCTGGCGAACTACGCCAAGGAGAAGGGCTTCAAGACGGCCTATGTGCTGAAGTCGCCGGATACGGCCTATACGCTCAAGCTGCCGGAATATTTTGCCACCAGCTTCAAGGGCAAGGGCGGCGAGGTGATCGGCGAGGGCACCTACAGCATGGGCCAGCAGGACTTTTCCGCCGAGGTTACCAAGATCAAGGCCCTGAACCCGGCGCCCGATGTCATCATGACCGCAGCCTACGAGCCTGACTTCCCGGCCTTCATCCGCCAGCTGCGCGGTGCCGGCGTCACGACGCCGATCCTCGGCAGCGACGGCATCGATTCCCCGACGACCTTTGGCCTTGGCGCGCTGGTCGACGGCGTGGTCTTCACCACGGCCGGCTTTGCGACGGAGGGCAGCCCGCTCGCTGCCTTCAACGAGAAGTACAAGGCGAAGTTCGGCCAGGATCCGGACACCGTCTACATCGCCAACGGCTACGATCTCGGCAAGGTCATCGAGGCGGCGGTGACCAAGGCGGACAGCATCGAATCGACGGCCATTCGCGAGGCAATCGCCTCGCTGGAAAATGTCGAAGGCGTCACCGGCAAGATCAGCTATGCCGGCACGCAGGGCATGCCGCTGCGCTCCGTCTCGCTGGTGCGCATCGAGGGCGGCAACCGCTCGCTGGTCAACCAGGGCGTTCCGGCTGCCGAAGACGTTCCGGCGCCCTGACCTTGAAGCAGCGCCCTCCGGCGATGGCCGGAGGGCTTTCCCGTCCCGTATGGCTGAAGCGGATGTGCCCGATGATGCATGACAATCCCGACCAGAATCCCTTGCTCGACGTCAGCGGCCTCAAGGTCGCCTACGGGCCGGTCGAGGCGCTGAAGGGCGTCGATCTCAAGGTGCGCAAAGGCGAGATCGTCACCCTGCTCGGCGCCAATGGCGCGGGCAAGAGTTCGACGCTCAATGCACTCGTCGGTCTTGCCGCCAAGCGGGCTGGCTGCGTGACCTTCGCCGGCAAGGATATCTCGGCGCTGCCGCCGGAAATGATCGTGCGCATGGGCATGACGCTGACGCCGGAAGGGCGCCGCATCTTCCCGACGCTGACGGTCGATGAGCACCTGCTTCTCGGCGGCGCCATGCACAAGGGCAGGGGGCAGATCGACGCGGTGCGCGAAGACATGCTGTCGCGGTTCCCGATCCTCAAGGAGCGGCTGCACCAGAAGGCCGGGTCGCTTTCCGGCGGCGAGCAGCAGATGCTGGCGATTGCCCGCTCGATGATGTCCTCGCCGGATCTGCTGCTGCTCGACGAGCCGTCGCTCGGCCTTGCGCCGCAGATCGTCGACCAGATTTTCGAACTGATCGCGAGCCTGCGCGCGCGCGGACTGACGATCCTGCTTGTCGAGCAGAATGTCTCGCTGTCGCTCGAGATTGCCGATACCGGCTATGTCATGGCGAACGGCCGCATTGTTCTGTCCGGCTCCGCCGCCGAACTGCGCAACTCCACCGAAATCCAGGGCGCCTATCTCGGCGCGTGACCGGCAAGAAAGAAAACCATCCATGGACATGTTCCTGCAGCAACTGGTCAACGCGCTCAGCCTCGGCGGCACCTATGCGCTGCTTGCGCTCGGTCTTGCCGTCGTCTTCTCGATCATGGGCCTCATCAATTTCGCCCATGGCGAGCTGATGACCGCCGCCGGCTATGGCCTGTGCTTCGCGCTGCTCTTCGGTCTGCCCTTCGGTCTTGCCACCGTTCTGGCGATGGCGGTCGCCATTGCGCTGGTGTTGCTGATGGAGCGCACCGCCTTCCGCCCGGTCCGCGGGGCGAGCGGCACGACGCTGCTTTTGACGAGCTTTGCCGTCAGCGCCATCCTGCGCGTGCTGTTCCAGAATTTCATCTCGGCCCGCCCCAAGCCGGTGCCGATGCCGATGAGCCTGTCCGGAACGATCGAGATCGGCGGTCTGAATATCGGCGTCATCCAGGCGATCTCCATTCTCGTCACCGTCATCATGCTGGTCGGCCTGAACCTCTTTCTGCGCACCACCGTGCTGGGCCGTGCCATGCGGGCAGCGGCGGAGGACTTCGCCATCGTCCGCCTCATGGGCATCCGCGCCAATGCGGTCGTCGCCACGGCTTTCGCGATTTCCGGCCTGCTGGCCGGCGTCGCGGGCATCCTCTGGGTGGCGCAACGCGGCAGCGTCGATCCGCTGATGGGGTTCCTTCCGGTCCTGAAGGCTTTCATCGCGGCCATCATCGGTGGTCTCGGTAGCCTGTCGGGCGCCGTTGCCGGCGGTTTCCTGCTCGGCTTCATCGAGGTGTTCCTGCAGGCCTATCTGCCGGAGAACCTGATCAGCTACCGCGACGCCTTCACCATCCTGCTGGTCATCGCCGTCCTGTTGTTCGCACCGCAAGGTTTGCTGGCGCGCAAGACGATCGTGAAGCTCTGACTAAGCCTTCCCCCTCTGGTGGAACGCCCCCGTTCGGCCTCCGAAGGCAGACGAGAAAGCCGATGGAGCGGCCTTGGACTCCCACGCGGCGTGCTTTGGGCAATTCTGTCGGGAGAGGACGCCAAGTAAGACGTCGCGCACCGGCTCGGTGAAACTCAAACTCACCCGTAACACCGAAAACAAATCAGCTAACGAATCGGTTCAACTTTCCAAATTGAGCTAAGTTCTCGATAGGACTACGTTATTTTCGAAGCTGCTCGGGAGGTGGCTGGGAATGACGGTTGGATCGCCTTCCGCGAAGTAGACAAGGCTTAATGTGATGACTGCGACCGGTGGCGTGCATGGCGCGGCCGCGCGCTCGTCGCTGCGCTGCCTCAGCGGAGCCACTCCTCGAAATCATCCCCTAGCCCACTCTTCTCTTCGACGGGTGTGAAATCGGAACCTCAAAAGGGTGATTTTGACCCTGCAAGATCGCCTGCGAGACGATAGCGAGCTGCCGCGGTAAGTATCCCGCGGTAGCTGCCCAGTTTACGTCAGCGAGCGGGCGGCGCGTACATCAGGCCACCGTCGCTCCACAGCCGGTTCAAGCCGCGGTCGATCTTGAGCGGGCTGTCCTTGCCGAGATGGCGCTCGAAGATCTCGCCGTAATTGCCGACGGCGGATATCGCCTGGTAGGCCCATTTCGCATCGAGACCCATCGCCTTGCCGGCCTCGCTCTCGACGCCGAGGAAGCGCTTCTGCGCGACCGTGCCGCTTTCCAGCAGCGAGGCGGCATTCTCCTTCGTGATGCCCATCTCTTCGGCCTCGATCAGCGCAAACAGCGTCCAGCGCACGATCTTGAACCACTGGTCGTCGCCCTGGCGCACGGCCGGGCCGAGCGGTTCCTTGGAGATCACCTCGGGAAGGACGACGAAGCGGTCGGGGTCGTTCAGCGTCAGACGCTGGGCGTAGAGCGCCGAGGCATCGGTGGAATAGACGTCGCAGCGGCCGGTGTTGAAGGCCTGGATCGTCTGGTCCGGCTTTTCGAAGGCGATGACCTGGTATTCGATCTTGTTGGCGCTGAAATAGTCGGCCATGTTCTGCTCGGTCGTCGTGCCGGTTTCCGTGCAGACGGAGGCGCCGGAGATCTCCTTGACGCTCTTCACGCCGACTTCCTTGTTCACCATGAAGGCCTGGCCGTCATAGTAGTTGACGCCGACGAAGCTCATGCCGAGATCGGTGTCGCGCGACAGGGTCCAGGTCGTCTGGCGCGAGAGAAGATCGACTTCACCCGATTGCAGCGCCGTGAAGCGGTCCTTGGTGGACAGCGGCACATAGGCCACCTTGTCCGGGTTGCCGAGGGTGGCGGCAGCGACCGCCCGGCAAAAATCGACGTCGAAGCCGCCCCAGACGCCGTTCTTGTCCGGCACGGAAAAGCCGAGCACGCCCTGGCTGACGCCGCAGCGCACTTCGCCGCGCTCCTTGATGACATCGACCGTGCCGGCATGGGCCGTGCCGGCGGCAAAGGCTGCGGCCGCGAGGGCCAGAATTGTCGTCTTCATGGTGTTCTCCTCCTTGATTGGTTTTTTGAAAATCCGAAGTGATCCTGGTGGCGCGATCGAAGTGAACGTCTCGGACCTTGTGGTCGCCCGTACTGCCATTGGTGATTTCCAGTCCATGATCCGCTCGAAGACAGCGCGGAAGCTCGACGAGTGGTTGGAAGCCGCTAAGGACAGCTTGGTCGGATCGTTTGCCGGCGGCGTCGAAAAAGACCTCGACGCCGTCAGGAATGCAATCATATCACCGTGGTCAAATGGGCAAACGGAAGGACAGATCACACGCTTAAAGCTCATTAAGCGCCAGATGTACGGAAGAGCAAAACTCGATCTCCTGCAGGCGCGGTTGATCGGTGCGTCGTAGACCTGCACAGCAGCAAATGTGCGTCAGAGCCAGTTCTCAGCGCAAATCAACAGCATATCAGTCTGACCGGAGATTACATCTGGGCCCCGACGGACAGCCCCGATCTCAGGCCGCTCCGGCGAGAAACATCCATCCTCGCTGCATGATCACGATATGTTCTCAAATGTAGGACAGATTCACCACTTTCGTGTCGTGACGACGAAACAGCCTATGCCGCATGATCGCCCCACAAATCCTCATGCTCCCCAATTCGGGTGACTAGGCCCTTGACCCGCCCATCTAATCATAAGACTTCCAGCCAACATGCTCACTCCAATCGCGAGGAGGAGGGGGCCGGCGAACTCGTTGGCGACAATGCCCGATGCCGAAGAAACCGACAGCAGCATCAGGCTGAATTCTCCTCCATGGGCCAGGATGATCCCAGTGCGCCAAGAGGTCTGAAGCGACTCGCCGAATAGTCGGGCGACGACCAAAACGATCAGCGTCTTGCCCGCGAATATAATCGCGAGCCAGATCAGCACGACAGGCCATGCAGATGGAATGATCCAAAGTGGCAATTGCGTTCCGATGCCGACAAAGAAAATCCCGACAAACAAATCGCGGAAGGGCCGAATCTCGTTCTCGACAGCATGGCGCGCGTCACCCTCGCCGATAATCATGCCGGCCGTGAATGCAGCGAGTGCCGGAGAAAGACCGGCGGAGGCCGCGACAATCGCAGACCCGAGCGCAATGGTAAGTGCGAGGAGTTGGGCAAGCTCCGGATCGCCACGCGACGCTACCCAACGGGCAAGCACCTGCAACGGGCCACGGGCAGTGAACAGAGCTGCAACCAATGCCATTGCACTGGCGACGACCGTTATCACGCCATGTCCCTCGGCGGCTCCACTCATCGAATCGTGCAGAAGCAGGAATGCGACAGCTGCCAAGTCTTGAAACAGAAGCACTGCGATGGCCAAGCGCCCATGAGCCGATCCAAGAGCGTTCGCGCCTGCGAGCACCTTGAGGCACATGGCTGTGGATGACATCGCAACGGCCCCGCCGATGAGGATTGCGGAAACTGGTGCGAGATCGAAGACCAAACTCGCTACCAACGAAACCGTTATCGTCGTGACTGAAACCTGTACAGCCCCAAGACCGAAGACATGCTTCCTGAGTGTTACGAGCTTCTCGAAGGAGAATTCCAGACCAAGTGCGAACAGCAGGAGTACGACTCCGATTTCGCCAATACTGCTCAGGGCAGCGCTCTCCGCAATCAGGCCGAGGCCAGCGGGTCCAATGACTATACCGGCAAGAATGTAACCGACGATGCTAGGCACGCCAATCCGTGAACATATCGTCACGAGTACGAACGCGGCGCAAACCAACAAGGCCGCACTTTCGATAAATCCAGTCACGCCATGCATGTTCTTCTCCTGATATCATGTCGCAGGAAATGCCAATACTTGTATACTCTAAACGTGCGACCGCGCCCACTGCGCTATCTGCGCGGCAGGCATTACACCGCTCGTCCTCGCGATTTCCTTGCCGCCCCTGAACAAGATCATGGTGGGAATGCCGCGGATCCCGTAACGATCGGTGATCTGCTGTTCGGCTTCGGTATCGAGCTTGCCGAGACGGAACTGAGGTTCGAGCGAACGCGCCGCAGCCTCGAACTGAGGTGCCATCATCTTGCATGGCCCGCACCATTCCGCCCAGAAATCGACGAGCAGGGGCAGATCGGCATCGGCGTGTCGGTCGAAACTGGCGGCGGTCAGTGTGACTGGCCGGCCCTCGAACAGGGCGGCGCCGCAGCGGCCGCAGCTGGGGTTATCCGTCAGTCGTTCCTGCGGCACGCGATTGACGGAACTGCATTTCGGGCAAGCAACGGTGGGCATTCTGTTCTCCCTTTGAGTGTCGTTTCGGAGGGGCAGGTGCGTATTTCAGAATCCGCGGACAGCGATTTCAGTAAATCGCGGACACTTGTTTCGCTAATTCGCGGACAGTTCAGCCGCGGCGTTTTTCAGGCCTGTTGTTGATCAGACTTACGTTCTTTCGTTGTCCGCGCTGAGCGTTATGTCAATGCCGGATTTGGCTTTGCGCATGCTATCCCCTTCCAAATTGATGCGGTGAGCATTGTGCACGACGCGGTCGAGTATCGCATCGGCAACGGTTTCGACTTGGGCGATCGCCTTTCGACCGACATCGGCCAAGACCAACGTCTGGTCGTCGATTTCCGTGATCGGCTTTTGCTCGACGACCCTGATGAGTGAAGCCGCGGGCATTTGGCCGAGTTGCGGATCGATCGGGCCCAGCACGGAGTGGTCGCACATCACGATCTCGTCTGCGGCCAGAGCGATCAGCGTTCCCCCCGACATGGCGTAGTGCGGCACGAAAACTGTGACCTTGCCCTTGTGTCCCTGGATGGCGCGAGCAATCTGCGTGGCAGCGAGGACCAGTCCGCCGGGGGTGTGCAGCACGATGTCGAGCGGCATTTCGGCGTCCGTCAGCTGGATCGCGCGCAGGACTTCCTCGGAGTCGTTAACGTCGATGTAGCGAACCAGGGGAAAACCTAAAGCATGTCGCTGTTAACCGGATTCGGGATTCCCGTTTGGCTTGATCTGTGATTCACTTGTCTCATGGAAGGAGATGCACCATGGGCAAGCCGCATCCAATTGAGTTGCGTGAGCGTGTCGTTGCGTTTGTGAATGAGGGCAATAGTCACCGGGAAGCCGCTCGGCATTTCCGTGTT
This sequence comes from Brucella anthropi ATCC 49188, assembly GCF_000017405.1. Taxonomy (NCBI): domain Bacteria; kingdom Pseudomonadati; phylum Pseudomonadota; class Alphaproteobacteria; order Hyphomicrobiales; family Brucellaceae; genus Brucella; species Brucella anthropi. The sequence continues at coordinate 19,971 of NC_009669.1, read as the reverse complement.
TCGCCTCGGTTCGTCAACAACATGATGATCCTGCATCGGTCATCCGGCTGTCTGGCCGCCGCCAGGCAGGGCCACCCGCCTGGAAGTGTGAAGCTTTTGGCTCATGGTGATTGGGTCCGCGAGCAGATGTCCGCCCGTGGCGAAACGACTTTGGACGAACTGTGCGTTGCGCTCGCGGAGCGCGGTATTGAAGTCCACCGCGCCACGGTCGGGCGATTTCTACACCGACTTGGGCTGAGCAATAAAAAAAAGCCTCAAGGCAAGCGAGCAGCGTAGACCAGAGATCGCCAAGGCGCGTGATCTTTGGATCAATCGCCGAAAGCGGTTCTTCAACAAGGCCTTGTCGCGTCTCATCTTTATCGATGAGACTTCCACAAATACGCGCCTGACAAAACGCACCGGATGGTCTACCAAAGGCAGGCGCTTTGCCGCCTATGCGCCCTTCGGAAAATGGAAGACACAGACCTTCATTGCCGGACTGCGCTGCCATGGCCTGACCGCGCCGTGGATCGTCGATGCACCGATGAACAGCCGCATCTTCGAAACCTGGATCGAGACACAGCTTGTGCCGACACTGTCAGCCGGTGATATAGTCATCCTCGACAATGTCGGCTTCCACAAAAGCCAGAAGGCTGAGCAACTGGTCAAGGCAAAGGGCGCTTGGTTTCTCTTCCTGCCGCCCTATTCGCCGGACCTGAACCCAATCGAAATGGCTTTCTCAAAACTCAAAGCACTTCTGAGAAAGCGAGCAGCACGCAGCTTCGACGCCATCTCAAAAGCACTTGGCGATATCATCAGTCTCTTCTCCATCAATGAATGCCAGAACTTCTTTAAGGCTGCTGGGTATGAGGCCGAATAAATGCGACACGCTTTAGGAGGTTCATCGTCTCCTGCCGATGGATCATCAGGATCACCCGGCTTCCGCGTATCCTCTCGATTTGAGCGATCTTCCGAGTGCGCATCGCCTCCAGATACTTCCTCTGCAGTGCCGGCTGCAGTGCGGAGACGATGAAGAACAGCCAGAGCAGTTGCATCAAATCCATGGATTTCCTTTTCCTTTCCTTCGCCCATCCGGCAGGAAGCCGTATATTCCCTCGTCGCGGTAGTAGTTGCGATAGGTGACTGCAGGCCTGCGTAGAATCGGACTAGGCCGCGTGGACGAACCGGCACAGGGGGGATTCCCCCGAGGCGGATGACGTGATTCGAGGCTGACCTCTGGAGAGGAGGTCGGCCTTGGTTCGGGATCGTTTGATGGATGCGGAGTGGGCGATCTTCGCCCCGTTCCTGACGGAGCAGTCGGCCCGCGGCGGCCGCCCACCGAAGGACCACCGGCGCACGCTGGACGGCATCTTCTGGATCACCCGAACCGGCGCGCCGTGGCGTGACCTGCCCGAGGAACTCGGGAAGTGGAACTCGGTCCACCGCCAGTTCCGGCGCTGGACCACCTCCGGCATCTGGGACGTGCTGTTGCAGGCGCTCGCCGACAGCGGCGGCGAGGCCGACATGCTCCAGATGATCGACAGCACCATCATCCGGGCGCACCACTGCGCTGCCGGAGGAAGGGGGGGACCCAAAGTCAGGCTCTCGGCCGCTCGCGCGGCGGCTTCTCGACCAAGCTCCACCTGCGTGCCAATGCCGATGGCCTGCCCATCAGCGTCGTGCTGACGCCCGGCGAGGCCCACGACCTAATCGCCTATGACGACCTCATGGCCGAGCGCGACAGCGATCCCGGCGTGCTGCTCGGTGACAGGGGCTACGACAGTGACCGCCTGCGGCAGGATGCGCGCGACCGGGGGGCCCAGCCGGAGATCCCGACCAAGCGGAGCCGCAAGGTGCAGCACAGCGTCAACCGACGCCTCTACGCCCTGCGTTCCCGCATCGAGTGCTTCATCAACCGTCTCAAGAACTGCCGCCGCGTGGCCACCCGCTACGACCACACCGCTTCCAGCTTTCTCGGCTTCGCCCTGCTCGGCTGCATCCGCTTATGGATCAGGTTCGTCCACGCGGCCTAATGGGGTGAAAAAGCATACACTCTTGAGCAAAGTGAGGGGCGCGACGCGCCCCTCTTACGCCCTATCCAGCGGTTTCAGAACAACTTGGACAGCTTTGCCTTGATTTCATCGAGCCAGCCTTTTCCGCCGCCTCCCCCAGCCGTCTTTTGCTTGACTTTCCTGAGTTCAGCATACAGGGGCTCAAAGTCCTTCTTCTTTCCATAGCCCAGCAGTTCTGCCATTTCCAACTGCTGCCGCGCTTCGTTCAAGAATGTCTCCAGGCGCTCATTGGACGCTTCGCTCCGCTGACTATCTTCTACCAAGGTCTCGGCGCGCTTCAGGAGCAGCCTGGCGCGCAGGGCGGGCAGCGGATGCACGCTGCGCGTCTCGACCAGCGTGCTGAGCGCTGCCTGCAGCGCGGCTTTGGCTTCTTCAATCTTGCCCTGATCGATCAGCGGCACGACTGACTTCACGGCTGCGGGATAGGACGCCAGAGGGATGTTGGTGACCGCGATCACGATTTCACTGGCCAGCAAAGCCAGCACGTGACGTGCCTGTTGCACCTCGCCATGTTTGAGGGCATCCAGCGCCTCGTCGGTCATCGCCTCAATGGTTTCCGTGTTGGCGAACAAGTCGTGCACGATGGTGCGCACATCAACGGGGGCCAGGGCAAGCGTGGGTTCGCGCGCAACAATCAGCTCCAGCTTTCCAGTCACTTCGGCCAGCATTGCCAATGCGCGTGCAGCGTCCTTGCCGTCAAGTGCGGCCAGCGCTGATTTGGTCAGCGCCAAGGCCGAGACGGCCTCATCGAGGACTTGTTTACGTTTGTCTGCCGCCTGCGAGCCCGTTTCCTTCTGAACCTCAGGCTGTACCTCCGTGACGACTTCAGGCTTGGCCTCTGGACTGACAGGAAGGCTGCTTACCGCGGCCTGTTCGTTTATTTCTTTGTTCGTCGCATTGGGATTCGATGTTTGCTCATTCATGGTGATATGCCTCGTATGAGTTAGTGAAAATAGGCGAATCTATTGGGGCTGACTGCGAACATCGCGAGACTGACCGACCGAACAGTCGGCCCCTTCATCACCTCAAAACAGCTTTTGGAGGCGCGTCTTCAACTCGTCGAACCATCCCTTGCCGCTTTTGCCACCAGCCGACTTTTGCTCAATGGACTTCACCTGATCGAAGATGGGTTTGAAATCCGCCTTCTTGCCATAACCCAGGATCTGCGCCATCTCGATCTCCGTGCGCACGGACGACAGCAAGGTGCTGAGCTCCTCGTTCTGCTTGGCATCGCGCTTGTCGGCCTCGGCCAGCTTTTCAGCTTTTGCCATCGCGGCTTCAGCCCGTAGCACGGGCAGAGGAAAGGCGACCGAGGTCACCACCAGCGTGTTCAGTGCTCGGGCGAGTTCCGCCTTGGCGTCGTCGATCTTGCCGCTGTCGATGAGCCGTACGGCCGACTTGATCGCTGCCGGGTACGTTGCCATCGGCAGGTTGTCGGTTTCGATCACGATTTCGCTGGCCAGATTGGCGACGATGGGCCGGGCCTTTTGCACCTCGCCATCACCCAACAACTCCCGAGACAACTCGACCGCTTTCTTCACCGTTTCCACGTTGGCGTGGATATCGTGGGTGATGACGCGTACATCGACCGGCGCCAAAGCAAGTTTGGCGTCGCGTGCCAATACCAGTTCCAGCTTTCCGCTGGCCAGTTCCAGCGCAGCGAGCGCCTCCTTGGTCTTCTTTGCATCAAGGAGTGTCAAAGCCTCCTGGCTCTTGGTGAGCGCCGTGATGGCGTCCTGAGTGAGCTCAGCACGCTTTTTTTCGGCTTCCCGGGCGGCCTTGTCATCTACCTGTGGCTGCGCCGCCTTGGATGCGGCAGAGGGTGCTGCAGCACCTGGGCTAGAACCTGCCGCCGATTGGGCCTGAGCCGGTCCGCTAAGTCCGACGACGACCGCCAGGGCAAGTGCGGAGAAGGTTGATTGGGGCTGTTTGATATTCATGATCTTGGGCTCCTAATTAAAGTTAGTTGACTGAGATTTCAATCTGTTTCGGTTTGGCTTGCTCGGCCTTGACAAGCCGCACTTCCAGCGCGCCGTCTTTCATCGAAGCCGTCACCTTGGTCGAATCAACGTTGTCAGGCAAGACAAAGTTGCGCACAAAGTGACCTGCCACTGAACTTTCATCCAGCGGCGATTAGAGTCTCGACCGTTTCTGTTACGCCGTTGGGCGCGGGTTGAGCAACGGGCGGAGACGCGAAGCCCTTATCGAGCGAAGCGTCGGAGCCGGTTGCGGTAAGGGTTCCGGCGAAGGCCGCCGGGGTCTGGTATCGGAGCGAGGAGTGCGGTCTCGCGGTGTTGAAGTCCTGCCTCCATTCGGCGATGGCGCTGCGGGCGTGGTCGAGGCCGAAGAACAGGCTCTCGTTCAAGAGCTCATCGCGCATCCGGCCGTTGAAGCTCTCGACGTAGCCATTCTGCATGGGCTTTCCGGGCGCGATGTAGTGCCACTCGACGCGATGATCCTTCGACCAGGCGAGGATCGCGTTCGAGGTGAACTCCGTGCCGTGGTCGGAGACGATCATGCCCGGCTTGCCGCGTCGGGAGATCAGGTCCGTCAGCTCACGAGCAACGCGGCGACCGGAGATCGACGTGTCCGGGATCGCTGCCAGGCATTCGCGCGTCACGTCATCGACGATGTTGAGCACACGGAAGCGCCGCCCGCAGGCGAACTGATCGTGCACGAAGTCCAGCGACCAGCGCGCGTTCGCCCTTGCCTCGACCAGGATCGGCGCCCGCGTGCCCACCGCGCGTCGCCGCGCCCGGCGCTTGCGCACCGTCAGGCCCTCCTCGCGGTAGAGCCGGTAGATCGAGCGCATGTAGCTGGCCGTCATCCCGTCGTCTTTCTTGCAATTGTCACACCCGTCCACGCCGGAGGATCAGAGGCGGGGAAGGATTCGAGCGAGGCTTCGAGGACCGGATCGAAACTCTCCCTGTCGCTGGTAGACGGGTCGGCCGTGCTCTCATGCTGGACGCCTCTTGAGAGGCGGCGATCGGGGCGGAACGGGACCCGGAATGCTCCCGGGGCATCGACGCCCCTGTGCAGCCGGTGGCGCGTCTCACCCGCCCAAGGGTTCGCCATCCGGGCTCCCCCAGCGTCCTCGCGCACGACATAATGCCAGTCCTGCCGCTCTGCGAAGTCCACGGCGCTGTCGCGATCCGGAAACTTCAGCCGGATCGGACGATAGGGATCGCCGCTGGACGTGTATCCCATCAGCGGCTCGATGTGGGGCGGGCGCGACGGCTCGAATTCCAGTATCCAGTAGTTGGGCCGCGGCGCCGATGTCATCGCGGAACGTGCCGGCCGGTAAATGATCGCGGTCGGAACGTCCCATGATCTCATGTTGGTCCCGGGTATCTTCGGCGGGAATGGTGGGCGATTGTGACCGCGCATGTCAGCTCTCCTGGGTGTCGGTTGATGCGAGAATGTGACGTTCGAGATCGTCGAGTTTTTCCATTCGTCTCGAATTCAGGCGAACGGCGTGTTCGATGCTCTGCGATGGAAAGGCTGCAGTGTGTAAGACGTCCGACCGCATCGCTATTGTGAGATCAGCGACGGCAGTCATTACACTTTCTCCGTCTGCGTCCGAGAGCGCGCCGTCGGCAAACCCGGATTGCAAGCTCTCCAGTACCTGCTCGAAGCTGGACACGACCCCTGCACTCGCGACCACAGCCAGCTTGTGGCTGAGAACACGCAGTTCATCGATCAGCTTCTCGTCGTGCCTTGCGGTCTCGACGATCTCCGCGACCTTCTCGATACAAGCCATGTAAATGTCGCATTGCTGCTGGAGGATGATGACCCTTCCTTCCTTGCGAAGCTCGAGATCGGTCTGGCGATTGAGAAGCGCCGCGGTCAGAATGATCGTCACGACAGCGCCGAGGAAGATGAGCGTCATCTCCTGCGCGAAAGGCAGTATGTCTTCGGCAAGATACATCGAACGAAAAACGAAAACGATGCCGATGCCCAAGGCAGCGGCCGCAGCAGCAAATGCCAAGTCAGGCAGGCGGTTCGACATCAGCACCTCGCATTTTCGGTGTCAGGTGGCATGCACGGCTTTGCATCGGCGTCCGGCGCCTCTGCGTCCCGGTGCCGCAGGAAGATTGGCGTCGGACCGCTGCCGAACGGATTGAAGCCGGTGCTCAGGCAACGGTCGAAGATCGTTTCGTCCCATCGGGTGAAATCGTCCTCCTCGCCGGCAAGTCGCCCGTCATCCACCACAGGGCACCTCACGCCTTTGCCGATGGGGGAGCGTTATCGAAGGCCGCACCGTCCGAACGATCCCCCTTGCGAAGCCGTAGCCCGAGGAGGATCATCATCCCCCCGAAGACCGCGGCGTAGAAGCCGATCAGCCAGCCGAGCGCGAGGAAGCTTTCGACCGGGCGCGTCAGCAGCATCCAGGTCACGACGACACCGAGAACGACCGAGAGAAGGCCGCTCAGGATCAGCCAGATTTCGCCGTTGATTTCCTTTCGCAGGCGGATCGCTGCCGCGATCTCGAGGGCACCCGAGAACACGGACCAGAATGCGATGCTGGCCCAGAGGAATGTCGCAAGCACAAGCGTCGCGACAAAAGGCGAGACAACCACGACGACGCCCGTGGCGATGCCCAGAATGCCGCTGAACATCAGCCAGCCCCAGCGATCGCCCCCGCGGATGTTGCGGACGGCGGCGACGAGGCCGAACACGCCATCGGCGAAGGCGAAAGCGCCGAAGACCAGCGTCAGAGCAAGCAGCGACTCCGCAGGCATGAGGAAGGCGAGAACCGCGATCACCAGCGCCAGGACACCGCGCAGCACGAACAGCCACCAGTTCCCGGACAGGCTGCCCAGCATGTCCTGCATCGTGTCGGATTGCTTTGCAGAGGTTGTCGTCATTGGTCCATCTCCTGTTCAGGTTTCAACTCAGTAGTGCCGATTGTCTCCGCGCCGGCCAGGGCGGCCGCCACGCGGCGGCGGTCCTCGACCGGTTGAGGCAGACACTGCGTCCGGGCAATTTCCCTTTCCACGGGCGCGCGCCCCGATGCCTCGCCGATCAACCCGGCTTCGACCAGCGTGCCGCGCAGTGTCTCCGCCGCGTTCTCTGCAATCTTCAACACTTCCGCCTCAGTGAGACCCAGGAGGTGCGCCGTCTCCGCGATCGTGGCGTCTTCCAGGTACATCCGATACAGGACGCGGCGCTCGACCGGAGCAAGATCTGCGATAGCCCGGTGCAGTGCCATGGCGATATCATGACGATCCACTTCGGTCTCGGGGTCTGTGCCGCCGTCGTCGGCGATGAGGTCCTCCAGCATCAGCACTTCGTCGGGCTGGTAGAACTCGAACATCGCCTGATCCGCCTCGGTCGGATCCTCCGCCGGGGCCTCGGGTTCCGCCTCGATGGAGGCGGCATCCTCGGGCACCGCGCGGCGCGCAGCCTGCGCCTCGGCCTCGACGGTCTCGAAGGCCAGCTGCGTCAGCCAGTCCCGGACGGAGAATTCGGTCGGCCGCCGCTCGAAGCGGTTGAGCCCGTTGAGGATCGTCGCATCGACGATATCGCCAACGCTCAGGTAGCCAGCCGGCACAGACCCGCTACACTCGAGATAGGTCAACTCGCGCCTGACTGTATCGTAGACCGTATCGAGATGATCCTCGATCAGGTCGAAGAAGAGTTGGCGCCGGTCCGCTTCCGCCGCATCCCGCGCGGGCGGCAGCGGGGCGCCGATCCGGCGCCGGCGGGCGGGACGCTTGTATTCAGGCTCGTGCTTGAGGCGCGCCACATGCCGATCGACCTGGTGGCGCAGGTCGGCAAAGGCCTTGCGCAGGACAGGCTCGATCTCGAATCCCTCTTCCCGCGCCGCGATCACGCCCGACGGCAGTTGCAGGCGCAGGCTGACTTTGATGCGCTTCTTGCCCCTCGTCTGCGAGGCAACGACTTCGAGCCGGACCAGATCCTCGCGAAAGCGCGCAAGGTGCGGTTCAAGTTGCCGCAATTCTTCCTCGATGACCTCAGGCGCGCGCTGTTGGCCGTGCCGGTCGAGATTGCGGAATGATCTAATGACGTTCATGCCGTGGACCTTCCTATAACTCTCCGAAGAGATGGTCCGGCGCGACCGATATCGCGCCGGGCCAGTCTTTTGCGCTGTCACTCGGCGGACTTGTCGTCCTTGGACTGCACCTCATCCCCAACGCTGGGCTTCGGAACGTCCGTCTTGTTTTCGGCAACTTCGCTGGGCTCCTCGATCCCGGCCTTGGCCTGATCGTCCGGGCTGTCGTCACCAATGTCCTTTACGATCTTTTCGAACACGACCCTCTGTTCGTCTTCCGACCAGGCGACGCGGACCTTGTCACCATCCTCGATCCGCCCGGAGAGCATCTCGCGGGCCAACTCGGTCTCCAACTGCGACCGGATCAGCCGGCGTAGCTCGCGGGCACCGAATTCGGGACGGAAGCCGACCGCGCCGAAGTGATCCACGACGCTCACATCGAGTTCGAGTTCGACGCCCTGGGTAAGGGCGGTCCGCTTCACCCGGTTGAGCTGCAACTCGACGATCTGGCGGATTTCCGACTGGTTCAGCGAGTGGAAGACGATGATCTCGTCGATCCGGTTGATGAACTCTGGCCGGAAATGACCGCGCAACACCTCCATCAGCTCGGACTTCTGCTTGGCCTCGTCGAACTCACTGCTGCCGCGTTTCGTGAGGTTGCGCTGGATGATGTCCGAACCGAGGTTCGACGTGGCGATGATGATGGTGTTGGTGAAGTCCACCACGCGCCCCTTGCCGTCGGTCAGCCGACCGTCGTCGAACACCTGCAACAGAATGTTGTAGACATCCGGGTGCGCCTTCTCGATCTCGTCGAGCAGCACGACCGAGTAGGGCCGACGGCGCACCTTCTCGGTCAGTTGCCCGCCTTCGTCGTATCCGACGTAGCCGGGAGGCGCGCCCACCAGCCGGGCGACCGAGTGGCGCTCGCCATACTCCGACATGTCGATGCGGATGATTGCGTCCTGATCGCCAAAGATTACTTCGGCGAGCGTCTTGGCCAGTTCCGTCTTGCCAACCCCGGTCGGCCCGAGGAAGAGGAATGTCGCGGTCGGGCCGCGTCCCTCGCGCAGTCCTGCGCGCGCCAGGCGCACCGCATCCGCCACGGCGCGGATGGCCTCTTCCTGGCCGATGACGCGCTCGTGCAGCTTCTCCTCGAGCTTGAGGAGCTTGTCTTTCTCCTCGGTGGTCAGCTCAGTGACCGGAACGCCGGTGATCTTCGAGACGATCTGCGCGACATGATCGGCGCGCACCTCGGCGGTCGCCGAAGCCTGATCGCGCTTCCAGATCTCCAGAAGCTCGTCGAGCTCCTTCTGCTTCTGCTCCAGCTCCTTCTTCAGTTCTGCTGCTCGGTCGAATTGCTTGCGGGCTGCGGCATAGTCCTGCTCGCGCTTGATCTGCGCGACCTCGGCTTCGAGTTCCTGCACGTCCACGGGCCGAGCAGTGGCCGAGATCTTCACCCGCGCCGCGGCCTGGTCGATCAGGTCGATCGCCTTGTCGGGCATGAAGCGACCGGTGATATAGCGATCCGAAAGCTCCGCGGCGGCGATGATCGCCTCGTCGGTGATCGTCACCTTGTGGTGGCTTTCGAGCGTGTCGCGCAGCCCGCGCAGAATCATGATCGTCTGTGCGACCGTGGGCTCGTCCACATAAACCGGCTGGAACCGTCGCTCGAGCGCCGCGTCCTTCTCGATGTATTTCTGGTACTCGTTGAGCGTCGTCGCGCCGATCAGGTTCAGCTCGCCCCGCGCCAGCGCCGGCTTGAAGGTGTTGGCGATGTCGAGACCACCTTCGCCGCCGCCCTGGCCGGCGCCGACGATGGTGTGCATCTCGTCGATGAACAGGATCAGGCTGTCCTTCTCCTCGGTGATCTCCTTGAGGATCTTCTGCACCCGCTCCTCGAACTCGCCGCGATACTTCGACCCGGCCACCATCGAGTTGATGTTGAGCTCGACCAGCCGCTTGTCGCGCAGCGCCTCGGGCACTTCGCCCGCGACGATCCGTTGTGCAAGTCCCTCGACGATGGCGGTCTTGCCCACGCCGGGCTCGCCGATCAGCACCGGGTTGTTCTTTTTCCGGCGGGCCAGCACTTCGATCGTCGTCTCGATCTCGCGGGCGCGGCCGATGACGGGATCGAGCTTGCCCTCGCGGGCGAGTTTCGTCAGGTCACGGCTGAACTGGTCGAGATCGGGGGTGTTCGACGGAGTCTCGACGCGGCCTTCCTCGGCTCCCTTGCCGACCACCTTCGTCACCTGCTGACGCAGCGCCTGCGGCGTCAACCCCAGCTTGCGCAGCATCGCCGCGGCCAGGCCTTCACCTTCCTCGGCAAGTCCGATCAGAAGGTGCTCGGGACCGACATAGGAATGGCCGAGTTCGTTCGAGGCGATGAAGGCCCGGTTCAGCGCGTCCTTCAGGCGAGGGCTTACGCCGATTTCGCCGTCCGTCTTGGCGTCTCCACGCTTCGCCTCCTTCTCGATCTGGCGGCGCAGATCGTCCACATCGACCTTGAACTGTTCCAGGATCGTCTTGACGACGTCAGACGAGGTCAATGCCAGAAGCAGATGTTCGGTATCGACCTCGCTGCGCCCGAATTCCCCGGCCTTCTGTGCTGCATCCTGCAGCAGCTTGTTGCCCTGTTCGCTCAGCCGGTCGGCGATGGTGCGTCCGCCGCCGCGCCGCGATCCGCGGCGCGGCGTTTCCTCCCCGAAGGTGGCATCCACGACGTCGTCCTCACCCGCGCCCGTGGCGCCCAGTGCACCACCCCGCAGCGGGCTGTCGCTGAACAGGCTGCCGAACCCGCTATCGCCGAAGAATTCGTCCAAAAGGGAATGTCGTCCGAACAGGGACTCCAGCGGCGATGCGCTGCGGCCCGACCGGCGCACCATTTCGCGGTAGTGCTGATCGCACAGCTCCATGTTCTGAACTTTGCCGTTCACCGAGGCGCGCACGCGCGCCGTCGCCGGGCGACCGCAAATATCGCAAGCTCCGTTTGCCATTCGTCTTCTCCGTTTCTTTATCCAGTCAGGGTTGTCCGCCGATCATCTGCGCCAGTGACAGTGTTACGCAGCGACCGCTTCCGTTCTTTTCACCTTGGACCCAATTGCCACCAGATCGGGCTCGTCCAGTGTCTCGCGTTGCAGGAGATCCTGCGCGGATTGCTCGAGCAGCGCCCGGTTGGCTTCGAGAAGCGAGAGGGTGCGCTTGAACACGCCATCCACGATGTCGCGCACCTTCGAGTCCATCCGCTCGGCAGTGGCCTCGCTGTAGCGGCGGTTCAGCCACGACGACTGGTCGCCGGTGCCGAGAAAGCCTGGCCGATCGGTGTCGTAGCTGACATGCCCGAGGTCTTCGTCCATCCCGTACCGCGCGACCATGGCGCGGGCGATATCGGTAGCCTTGACCAGATCGTCGGCCGCCCCGGTCGAGACATGATTGTAGATGATCTTCTCGGCCGCGCGCCCGCCAAGCAGGACTGCGATCTTGTTCTCCAGCTCCTCCCGCGTCATCAGGAAGCGGTCCTCGGTCGGGCGCTGGATAGTGTAGCCGAGCGCGCCAATTCCGCGCGGGATGATCGAGACCTTGTGCACCGGGTCCACCCCCGGCAGAGCCATCGCCACAAGCGCGTGCCCCATCTCGTGGTGCGCCACGATCTCGCGCTCGCGCGGGTTCAGAACGCGGTTCTTCTTTTCCAACCCGGCGATGATGCGCTCCACGGCATTGTTGAAGTCGTCCATCGTCACCGCATCGGCCTTGCGGCGCGTGGCGAGCAATGCTGCCTCGTTGACGAGATTGGCAAGATCGGCGCCCGAGAAGCCGGGCGTGAGCGCTGCGACCTTCTCGGCATCGACGTCCGGGGCGAGCTTCACCTTTTTCATGTGAACGCCGAGAATCTGCACACGTCCCTTCTTATCCGGCCGATCCACCAGCACCTGCCGGTCAAAGCGTCCGGCCCTGAGCAGCGCCGGATCGAGAATCTCCGGGCGATTCGTGGCCGCAAGCAGCACGATGCCGACTGATGGGTCGAAGCCGTCGAGCTCGGTCAGAAGCTGGTTCAGCGTCTGCTCACGCTCATCATGGCCGCCAGCGATCTGGCCGGAGGAGCGCGCCCGCCCGAGAGCGTCGAGTTCGTCGATGAAGATAATCGCCGGCGCGGATTTCCGGGCCTGCTCGAAGAGGTCGCGCACCCGCGCGGCACCGACGCCCACGAACATCTCGACGAACTCTGATCCCGAGATCGAAAAGAAGGTCACGCCGGCCTCACCCGCCACCGCGCGCGCCAGCAGCGTCTTGCCGGTGCCCGGCGGCCCAACGAGCAATATGCCTTTGGGGATATGTGCGCCCAGCTTTCCGTATTCGGCCGGGTTCTTGAGGAACTCCACGACCTCCTCGAGCTCGGCCTTGGCCTCGTCCACACCGGCCACGTCGGCGAAGCTGACGCCGGTTTCTTTTTCCATGTAAACCTTGGCCTTGCTGCGGCCGACCTGCATGAACCCGCCAAAACCCTGCTTGTCGGCGAACTTGCGGAACAGCAGCATCCAGATTCCGAAGAAGATAAGCGCTGGCGCCACCCAGGAAATCAGCGTGCCGAGAAAAGTGTTTTGCGGAACGCCAGTGATCTCGATACCTGACCGGTCTATCCGTTCCAGGATTGCGGGATTCACTACGGTCGTCACGAACTGCTTCTTGCCGTCGACCGGTTCGGCGAAGGTGCCTGTGATAGTGTCTGACCCGACCGCGACAGAGGAAATTTTCCCGTCAGCGAGATACTTCTCGAACTGGCTGTAGCTGATCGGTGCGACGGATTGCCAGCCGGCGATCAGGTTCTGGATGAAAAGCACGGCTATGAAAGCCACCACCCAGTACCAGATGTTATATTCGGTCTTCCTTTCCATGCCGCTTGTCCCTTTCACTGGCGCCCGAGCCGCGCCTTGATCCGCTCGAGCAGCGCCAGCAGGGCGCGCCTTTCGTCCGCCGACAGATCCTGGAAGATTTCATGTTCGAGCGCCGATTGCCGCGGCGCGAGTTCCTCCAGCATCGCCCGGGCCTTCGACGTTGCCGTGACGATCTGCGCCCGCCTGTCGTCGGGCGAGGGCGACCGCTCGACCCAGCCGCCCCGGACCATGCGATCGACGAGCTGGCCGGCTGTGGCCTGGCCGACCTCCAGCAGGTCGGCCAGATCGCCGATGGTCAGCCCAGGCGCATCCTCGACATGCGCCGCCGCCATCCAGGACAGGCGGGTCAGGCCGCTGTCGCGGATGTCTTGGTCGATCCGCTGCTGGATGAGCTGCGCGACCCGGTGGATCGTCGTCCCGATCAGCGCGATGTCCGAAGAGATCATGGTTATCCTTCCGCCGATTGCATGGTACACAGGAGAAACCGCCCCCCATCCAAAACGCAATGCACCCATCATACATGCTTGCATAATAAATGGAACGGCCTATCTTGATAGGCGTTCTCCGAACCCACATCCGGCCGGCACCGTTGCCCGGTCCCTCCATGCCGACGGTTCGGGGGTATCGATCAGCAACAGGAGGCCAGCAATGCTCTACCCGACATATCTGCGCCGCAGCGATCCCTTTGCGCTGATGCGCTCCATGATGCGCGATCTCGACCGCGGTTTCTGGCCGCCGTCCCGCGCGGCGTTCCCGGCGGTAAATGTCTGGCAAGGCCCTGAGGCCGTTGCAGTCACCGCTGAACTTCCCGGCATCGAACCGGGCGACATTGAAATTTCGGTCAAGGACAACGTCCTGACGCTGTCGGGCGAACGCAAGGCGCCCGAGGTTCCCGACGGTGCGCGCTGGCACCGCAACGAACGCGTTTACGGCAGGTTTTCCCGCACTATCCGCCTGCCGTTCGCGGCCTCGGATGACAAGGTCGAGGCGAGAATGACGAACGGCGTATTGCGGATCGTCATCTCCCGGCCCGAGGAAGAAAAGCCGAAGAAAATCGAGATCAAGGCAGCCTGAGAGGAGCTGGAACGATGAGCACCGACATCTCGCAAGCCGCCGAAAAGACGCCGACCGACTCGCCTGAGACCACCGGCGGCGGACGCATCTACCGCCCGTTGACCGATATCGTCGAGACCGATCAGGGTTTCTCCATGATGCTTGAAATGCCTGGGGTCGCCGCCGATGCGATCGAAATCACGCTCGAAAATCGTGTGTTGACGATCCGCGGCAAGGTTGACCCGGTGCGGCCGAAAAACCTCGAACTTGCCTATGCCGAATATGGCGAGGGCGATTTCGAGCGTGCCTTCACGCTTTCCGAGGACTTCGACCCCGACAGGATCGAAGCCGAGATGCGAGGAGGCGTCCTAACTTTAACGCTCCCCCGGGCCCCTGAAGCGCAGCCGAAAAGGATCGCCGTCAAGGGCGCCTGAAAACCGAAGGAGACCATATCATGCAGATCAAAGACCTCATCCCCTGGGCGCGCAAGGACGGCGCGCCAGACGCCAAGAGCAGCGAAGACAACCCGATCGCGACACTCCAGCGCGAAATGAACCATGTGTTCGAGAACTTTTGGAACCGGGTCGGTCAGTTCGAATGGCCCTGGGGCAGCGGCGAAGCCAAATCCGACATGGTCGAGACCGACAACGCGATCGAAGTGTCGATCGAGCTGCCGGGCATGGAGATGAAGGACATCGAGGTGACGGTCAACGATGACATGTTGACTGTGAAGGGGGAGAAGAAGATCGAGCGCCAGGTGGAGAAGAAGGGGTATTACCTCTCCGAGCGCAGCTACGGCGCAATCTACCGGACAATTCCGCTCCCTCCCGGTGTGGATGGCGAAAAGGCGCAGGCATCCTTCAAGAACGGGGTTCTGACGATCAAGCTGCCCCAGACACCCGAGGCGCAGGCGAAGATCAAGCGTATCGATGTCAAGAACGGCTGATTTGCCACATTGGGTGTCGCCGGTTTGCGGCGTCCGCTCAGCTCCGTTTGATATCACGCCGTCTGGTGAGCCCCGGGGAGCCTGTTTCTCCGGGGCGGCTTTCGAGGGGGAATGATGAAAGACCTGAAACGATCCGGGCTAACCCGTGAACAATGGTCGGCGATGACGCTCTATGAGAAGTTCGAACAGGTCGTCATTTTCGTCCTCAGCGCCATCATTGCGGTTATCGTCGTGGCGTCGGTTTGGGCGCTGATGCGCGAGGTCGTGAACCGGTTGGTCTTGGGAGCGTTCGACACGCTCGATTACGCCACCTTCCAGGTGGTGTTCGGAATGATCTTCACCGTTGTAATTGCGCTCGAGTTCAAGCGCTCCCTTCTTGTGGCGACAGAACGCAGCTTCGGCATTCTCCAGGTCCGCACGATCGTGCTGATCGCGCTCCTCGCGATCGCGCGCAAATTTATCATCCTCGACCTTGGCGAGACGGAGCCAGCCAAGATTGCCGCCCTCGCGGGCGCGGCTCTTGCGCTCGGAGCAGTCCACTGGCTGGTGCGCGATCAGGACCGGCGCGAAGAGCCCGGTGCTAAAAATGCCGAAGGCGATCAATGAGCCGAAGCGTTTTCGTTCGACTTGTTTCATCAACCTCTGCCGGTTGTCCCGGATCGACGCCTACGAGACCAAACAGGCTTAATTAAGAAGAGAGGGTGTTGTCACGTTAACTGGGCTACAGTTGCCTGCCTGACGGTTTGGGCGTAAATTTTGGCGATGCAGACATCAGATATCATCTTCAAGCGTCACCGTTTTCCGCCACAGATTATTGCTCATGCGGTGTGGCTTTATCTGCGGTTCAACCTTAGTCTGCGTGAAGTTGAGGAAATGCTGCTTGAGCGTAGAATCGACGTATCATACGAGACAGTTCGTCGTTGGATCGCCAAGTTCGGCCCCCAGATCACACGCAACTTGCGGCGGCGTCAGGCGCGCCCCGGCGATATTTGGTATTTGGACGAAGTGGTCGTCAAATGCGCTGGAGAAAAATTCTGGCTTTGGCGTGCGGTTGATCAACATGGCTCCGTTCTCGAAGAAATCTTGCAGAAGCGGCGTGATAAAAGGGCGGCAAAGCGACTGCTCGTGGCGTTAATGAAGCGCTATGGCTTTGCTCCCAAACGGATCATCACCGATAAGCTCCGCTCCTACGGTGCAGCAAAGGCAGAAGTGGCACCCGGCCTTGGCCATTGGTCGCACAAGGGCCTCAATAATCGGGCTGAAAATAGCCATCTGCCGTTTAGGAAACGGGAGCGAACCATGCAAGGTCATCGGTCACCTGGAGCGTTGCAACGGTTCGTCTCCATGCACTCAGCGACCCGCAATTGTTTCTCTGTTCCATCTCGTCGCCGAGCCGCACACACAATTCGCTACCATCGCCTCGAAGCTTTCGATGCATGGAAAATTGCGGCCTGTTTCGCATGAATATCTACGAGCCCCTGGTCTTTCCGGCCAGAGAAACTTAACGTGACAACACCCGGGAAAGTTCTGCCGCAATGGATGTGTCCGAACCTGTCAATCTCACTAATTGTGACCGCGAACCAATCCACATTCCAGGTTCGATCCAACCGCACGGCGCAATGCTGGTTATGGATCAGTCTGGCCAAAATCTCCTTTTTGCTTCTGCCAATATTCCATGCATAACGGGCTATAGAGGGGATTTGATCCCTGGCATCGCCATTTCTTTGATTGTTGGCGAGAAAAATGCCCATGATTTCCGTAATGCAGCCGCAAAAGCGAGAGAGCCGGGCTTGTCATCTGTCGTACTTGGCCTGCGCTTTCCAGGCAAATCCCTGCTCTTTGACGCTGTGATCCATACACACAAGGGAAGAACATTCGTCGAAATAGAGCCCTGCGCGGATCGTGGGCAAAGTGCCCGTCAGGCGCTTGATCTCACACGCAGCGTCATTCATCGCATTGGTCGCGAGGAAACGGTAGACAAAGCTGCAGCAACGGGCGTGCGCCTTGTAAGAGCAATGCTGGGTTACGACCGCGTGATGGTTTATCGATTTCTCCATAATGGAGCCGGTCGCGTCATCGCAGAGGCAAAGTCTCCCATGCTTTGCAGCTTTATGGGACAACATTTTCCGGCGTCGGATATACCGGTTCAAGCCCGGCGTCTTTATCTTATCAATACAATAAGGATGATTTCCGACACGTCCTATCAGCCGATCGCACTTTGTCCCTCACTGGCGGCAGACGAACCCGCTGTCGACATGTCCTTTGCACAGTTGCGTAGTGTTTCCCCGATCCATTGCCAGTACCTGCAGAATATGGGTGTCTCCGCTTCGTTGTCGATTTCGATTGTCGTTGATGGAGCATTATGGGGCCTGATATCTTGTCATCACGACAGCCCTAAAGTCACCCCTCTTCCCCTACGCATAGGCGCTGAACTGTTCGGGCAGTATTTTTCGTTACATATTGCCGATTGTGAAAGACGCAAAACATTGCAACTCACCGCGGACGCACGAGAAAAGCTCGACGCGATCGTATCCCAATTAAGCATCAGTGACGAAATTCGCGAGAGTCTGGGGGCACAACTCAGCCGGTTTTCCGAATTGGTTGGCGGCAACGGAGCTGCATTATGGATGAATGGGCAATGGCTTCAAAGTGGCGACGTACTCAACGAACATCAAACTCGCCAAGTGCTCGAAACCGCAAGCCGTCAATCACGACGCGAGCTTTGGGCAAGTCAGGAAATCAGGGCCCACTTGGCCGATTATGCCGGAAGCGTTGCAGGCCTGCTGGCAATACCACTTTCGATGGCGTTCAATGATTATCTTGTTTTGTTCCGCAACGAAGAGGCGCACGCTATCGAATGGGCGGGCGAGCCGGTGAAAACCACCGTTGAAACGCCTTTCGGCCCCAGATTAACGCCGAGAGGCAGCTTTGATACCTGGCGGGAAGAAGTTCGCGGGCGTTCAACGCCCTGGACAGCAACAGACCTTTCGGTAGCTCAGTCGATTGGCACCTATTTGCGTGACGTTAAACTTCGGCAAAATGAGTTGTCTGAACAGGAAAGAGCGAAAACCGAACAGCGACGCCAGGTGTTAAACGCCGAACTCAATCATCGTGTGAAAAATATTCTTTCTCTGGTGAAGTCAATCGCGCTTCAGACGGGAGCTAACGCGACAAATGTTGCTGATTACGCTCAAACGCTTGAAGGACGATTACGTGCGCTCGCATCGGCACACGACCTGTCTTTGGACGGCAAAAACGGCGGTTCGCTAGCAGATTTGCTCAAAACCGAGGTCAACCTTTATGGTGATGCCCCTGGTCGCATAACTCTGGAAGGTCCACCGGTTCATCTCGATCAACGCGCATTCAGCGTTATCGCCATGGTCTTTCACGAGATGATAACAAATGCGGCGAAGTATGGCGCGCTTTCAATTCCACAAGGACGCCTGACTATCAGGTGGAAACAGCAAGCCTCCGGCGACTGCGAGATTTTCTGGAGCGAGACCGAAGGGCCATCCGTTACTTGGCCCTCACAGACCGGATTCGGTAGCAAGCTAATTCGAAATTCTTTTGAGTACGACCTCCGCGGAAAAGCCAAGATCGAATACCACCGGGATGGACTTCGGGCACAGTTTTCTGTTCCATCTGTATATGTGACGCAATTAAACGACGAGTTGATCACGGCAGATATTCCAAAAGACATTGTCGAGAAAACCCACATGAATGGAATGAAGATTCTGGTCGTCGAAGATCAGAGCCTGATCGCCCTTGATATGGAAAACACCTTACGAGAATTGGGCGCGGAGCATATTCATCTTGCCTCGAGTGCACCAGAGGCATTCGAGATCATTGAACGATCCAAACCCCATCTTGCAATTCTCGATTTTAATCTGGGAGACCGTACTTCGGAGAATATCGCCGAATTGCTTCTGAAGCTGAAAATCCCTTTTCTTTTTACGACAGGCTATAGCGACAGGGTGCTCATCCCCGAAAAGCTTCGCGACGTAACCATCGTGCGCAAGCCCATAAGCAATTCAGCAGTCGCAGCGGCCATCAACTCCGTTCTTGGATAGAATATCCTGGCGGTTTTGCGGGTTGAGAGGGTGTTGTCACGTTAACTGGGCTACAGTTGCCTGCCTGACGGTTTGGGCGTAAATTTTGGCGATGCAGACATCAGATATCATCTTCAAGCGTCACCGTTTTCCGCCACAGATTATTGCTCATGCGGTGTGGCTTTATCTGCGGTTCAACCTTAGTCTGCGTGAAGTTGAGGAAATGCTGCTTGAGCGTAGAATCGACGTATCATACGAGACAGTTCGTCGTTGGATCGCCAAGTTCGGCCCCCAGATCACACGCAACTTGCGGCGGCGTCAGGCGCGCCCCGGCGATATTTGGTATTTGGACGAAGTGGTCGTCAAATGCGCTGGAGAAAAATTCTGGCTTTGGCGTGCGGTTGATCAACATGGCTCCGTTCTCGAAGAAATCTTGCAGAAGCGGCGTGATAAAAGGGCGGCAAAGCGACTGCTCGTGGCGTTAATGAAGCGCTATGGCTTTGCTCCCAAACGGATCATCACCGATAAGCTCCGCTCCTACGGTGCAGCAAAGGCAGAAGTGGCACCCGGCCTTGGCCATTGGTCGCACAAGGGCCTCAATAATCGGGCTGAAAATAGCCATCTGCCGTTTAGGAAACGGGAGCGAACCATGCAAGGTCATCGGTCACCTGGAGCGTTGCAACGGTTCGTCTCCATGCACTCAGCGACCCGCAATTGTTTCTCTGTTCCATCTCGTCGCCGAGCCGCACACACAATTCGCTACCATCGCCTCGAAGCTTTCGATGCATGGAAAATTGCGGCCTGTTTCGCATGAATATCTACGAGCCCCTGGTCTTTCCGGCCAGAGAAACTTAACGTGACAACACCTCGGACACGGTATCAGTTCGCCACGGGCCAAGAAAATTTTCCATGCTGCTATTGAAAACCTCTTGAAGCCACAACGTGCTGAATTAAATGATTATTGTTC